>NZ_JBBEGC010000118.1:0-22934 GCF_037401995.1 Saccharothrix sp. CCNWYY140 | reverse complement strand
GGCCATACGGTGGGGGAACCGAGGCCCTCCACTTGTAGGTGACACCTACCGCGCGCTCCGCGCGCGAAGACCGCGCTGCGCGCGCCAAGATCCGCTGGGGGGTGCCAAGATCCGTGTCGGTCCGTATGCGTCCTGAGGACCGACCCTGCGGCACCCCTGGCACCGCCTGGCATGCTGGACCGCGATGTCGACACTCGCGAAGTGGGCCCCCGCCGTCCTAGCCCTGGTGCTCGTGGCCAGTCCCGGGATCTGGCGCATCAGCCGCAACACCATCACCATCGCGCACGAAGGCGGCCACGCCTTGGTTGCCCTGCTCACTGGTCGCCGGTTGGAGGGCATCAAACTCAACGCCGACACCTCCGGTGTGACCGTGTCCCGGGGCAAGCCGACCGGGTTTGCCGTCGTGCTCATGTACTTCGCCGGCTACGTGACGCCCTCGCTCCTCGGACTGGGCGCGGCGGCCCTCGTGACCACCGACAACGTCCGGCCTTTGCTGTGGGCGACGATCGGTCTCCTGGCCGCGATGCTGATCATGATCCGGAACCTGTTCGGCGTGCTCTCCGTGGTCGCCACGGGGGCGATCATGTTCCTCGTCTCCTGGTATGCCTCCGAGGAGTGGCAGGCGGCGTTCGCGTTCTTCGTCACCTGGTTCCTGCTGCTCGGTGGGGTTCGGCCGGTGGGGGAGCTCCAGAGTCGTCGGCTGCGCGGACGTGCGCCGAATTCCGATGCGGACATGTTGGCTCGGATCACCCGGGTTCCGGGGCTGGTCTGGGTGCTTCTCTTCGCCGTCGTCACCATCGGGTGCCTGCTGCTCGGCGGACGGATGTTGCTGCCGCTTTAGCGCTTCCCGCCTCGGGTACCCGACCGGCTAGTCGAGTCCGAGGAGGGGTTTCCCATGCAGGTCGCCGACTACGTGCTGCAACGCCTGCGGGAGTGGGGTGTCGAGCACGTCTTCGCCTATCCGGGCGATGGCATCAACGGGCTGGTGGCGGCGTTCGGGCGGGCGGACAACGTGCCCAAGTTCGTCCAGTCGCGGCACGAGGAGATGTCGGCGCTCCAGGCCGTCGGGTACGCGAAGTTCACCAGTCGGGTCGGGGTCTGCCTGGCCACGTCCGGTCCTGGCGCGATCCACCTGCTCAACGGCCTCTACGACGCCAAGCTGGACCACGTCCCGGTCGTGGCGATCGTCGGCCAGACCGCCCGGACCGCGCTGGGCGGCAGCTACCAGCAGGAAGTGGACCTGCACTCGCTCTTCAAGGACGTGGCCTCCGAGTACCTGGTCGACGTGACGGTCCCCGAGCAGCTGCCCAACGCGCTGGACCGCGCCATCCGCACCGCCGAGGCCGAGCGCGCGCCCACCGCCCTGATCATCCCGGCCGACGTCCAGGAACTGGACTACAGCCCGCCGGAGCACGCGTTCAAGCACGTCCCGTCCAGCCCGCCCAGCCACTCCTGGCACACGTCGACACCACCTCAAGGGGACATCGCCCGCGCCGCCGAGGTGCTCAACGCCGGTGAGAAGGTCGCGATCCTGGTCGGCCAGGGCGCGCGCGACGCCGCCGACGAGGTCCACGAGGTCGCCGAGACGCTCGGGGCCGGAGTGGCGAAAGCGTTGCTGGGCAAGGACGTCCTGCCCGACGACCGGTCCTATGTGACCGGTGCCATCGGACTGCTGGGCACCCGCCCCAGCTACGAGCTGATGCGCGACTGCGACACGCTGCTGATCGTCGGCTCCAGCTTCCCGTACTCGCAGTTCCTGCCCGAGTTCGGCAAGGCGCGCGGCGTCCAGATCGACTCCGACGGGCGGCTCATCGGCATGAGGTACCCCACCGAGGTGAACCTCGTGGGCGACGCCAAGTCCACCCTCCGCGCGATCCTGCCGGCGCTGCGCCCCAAGCCGGGCTGGCGCGAGACGGTCGAGAAGAACGTCGCCGACTGGTGGGACGGTCTGCGTGCCCAGGCGTTCGAGGACGCCGACCCGGTGAACCCGATGCGCATCGCGTGGGAGCTGTCCGAGCGCCTGCCCGAGGACGCGATCGTCACCGCCGACTCGGGGTCGGCGGCCAACTGGTACGCCCGGCTGGTCCGGCTGCGCGGTCGGATGCGCGGTTCGCTGTCCGGCACCCTGGCCACGATGGGTGCCGGTGTGCCTTACGCGATCGGGGCGAAGTTCGCCCATCCGGATCGACCGGTGATCGCGCTCGTCGGTGACGGCGCGATGCAGATGAACGGCCTCGCCGAGCTGATCACCCTCGCCCGCTACCACCACGAGTGGCCGGACCGGCGGTGCGTGGTGTGCGTGCTGCACAACAACGACCTCAACCAGGTGACCTGGGAGCTGCGGGCGATGGGCGGCGCGCCGAAGTTCGAGGAGTCGCAGGTCCTGCCCGACGTCGACTACGCGGCGTTCGCGCGGTCGGTCGGGCTCGTGGGCGTCAACGTCGACTCGCCGGACGACCTCGGGGCCGCCTGGGACCAGGTCCTGAGCGCCGACCGGCCCGCCGTGCTGGACGTCCGGTGCGACCCGAACGTGCCGCCGATCCCGCCGCACGCGTCCTTCGACCAGGTGAAGAACACGGCCGAAGCCCTGCTCAAGGGTGACCCGGACGCGTGGTCGGTCGTCACCAAGGGAGTGCGCACCAAGGTTCAGGAGTTCCTGCACGGGTAACCGCGACGCATGGTGAGCATCGGTTACTTCCTGTCCAGCGAAGAGCACGGGCCGCGCGACCTGGTCCGGCAGGCGCGGTGGGCCCAGGACGCCGGGTTCGAGCGCCTGTGGATCTCCGACCACTACCACCCGTGGAACGACGAGCAGGGCCAGAGCCCGTTCGTGTGGTCGGTCATCGGGGCGCTGTCCGAGGCGACGACGCTGCCCATCACCACCGCGGTCACGTGCCCGACGATCCGCATCCACCCGGCGGTCATCGCCCAGGCCGCCGCGACCGCCGCCGTGCAGTGCGAGGGCCGGTTCGTGCTGGGGGTGGGGTCGGGCGAGGCGTTGAACGAGCACATCCTGGGCGACCCGTGGCCCGAGGCGTCCCGCCGGTTGGAGATGCTGGAGGAGGCCGTCGAGGTCATCCGCAAGCTGCACACCGGCGAGGACGTCGAGCACCGCGGCAAGCACTACACGGTCGAGAACGCCCGCATCTACACGCTGCCCGAACGGCCCGTGCCGATCTACGTGTCGGCGTTCGGGCCCAAGTCGGCGCAGCTCGCGGGCCGCATCGGCGACGGTTTTTGCAGCACCATGCCCGACGCCGACATCGTCAAGCGGTTCCGCGAGACCGGCGGGCACGGCAAACCGGCGCAGGCCGGGTTCAAGGTGTGCCACGCGGGCACCGTCGACGACGCCCTCGAAACGGCGTTCCGGTTGTGGCCCAACGAGCAGTTGCCCGGCGAGCTGGCGCAGGTGCTGCCGTCACCCAAGCACTTCGAACAGGCGTCGACGCTGGTCACCAAGGACATGGTGGCCTCGTCGCTGCCGCTGGGGCCGGACCCGGAGAACTACGTGTCCGCGGTCCGGCAGTACGCCGAGGCCGGGTACGACGAGGTCTACGTCTCCCAGATCGGTCCGGACCAGGAGGAGTTCTTCCGCTTCTGGTCGACCGAGGTCACGCCCCGGTTGGCGGGGTAACCCGATTCGGGGGCAACACGTTTGTCGGCCCCGCCGCGCGGGGTACGCCTTGATCAGCACCTGAACGACTCCACCGCAGGGGGTTTCGCCCGATGACCAGCACCGCGCGCCTGCCCAAGCCCGTGACCGAGGTCTGGGACTGGCAGAAGGAAGGCCTGTGCCGGGGCCGAGACAGCGCCGTCTTCTTCCACCCGGACAACGAGCGCGGCACCGCCCGCATGGCCCGGGAGGAGAAGGCCAAGCAACTGTGCCGGGTCTGCCCGGTGCTCGTGCAGTGCCGCGAACACGCCCTCGCCGTCCAGGAGCCCTACGGGGTGTGGGGCGGCATGGGCGAGGACGAACGCCGCCGCCTGATCGCCGAAGCCCGCCGCCGAGCGGCCTAGCCCGGGCTCGACCGGGCCCGCCTCACCCCTGCGCGAAGCGCCGCCGATTGCCCCCGGCGGCGTTTCGCATGTGGACACTCACCCGCGCCACCGCCCGCGTCTCGACCCGCCCTGGCCCGCGCCCCGCCCGCCCGCGAACCCAGCCCAGCTCGCCGCAGACCCAGCCCAAGCCCGCCGCAAGCCCAGTCCGCCGCGAACCCCGTGTCCCCGCCCGCCGCAAGTCCGCCCGCGAGCTCAGCCCAGCCAGCCGCGAGCTCAGCCCAGCCCGCCGCGAGCTCAGCCCAGCCCGCCGCAAGCCAGCCCAGCCCGCCGCAAGCCAGCCCAGCCAGCCGCAAGCCAGCCCAGCCAGCCGCCGTGCCGCGCCCGGTTCCGCGCCTATTCCGCCGCAGCGCCGGCCTCCGGCCCCCGTCTCCATTTTCCCACGCGGGTACGACAATTCCGGCCGCCGGCCAACGGAAGGCCCGTCAAAGCAGAAGGCCCGCCCATCCCAGTGGATCGGCGGGCCTTCTGCGTGAGCGCCTCACTCGGTCAAGCCCTCGCGCAACTGCCTCAGCGTCTTCGCCAGCAGGCGTGACACGTGCATCTGCGAGATGCCGACCTTCTGCGCGATCTGCGTCTGCGTCATGTTGCCGAAGAAGCGCATGACCACGATCTTCCGCTCCCGTTCCGGCAGCTTCTCCAGCAGCGGGTGCAGTGCCTCCCGTTGCTCGATCGCCTCCAGTTCCGGGTCCTCCTCACCCAGCGTCGAGCCCAGCGAGATGGAGCTGTCGTCGGCCACCAGCAGGTCGTCCAGGGACGCGCTGTGGTAGGCGTTGCCCGCCGCCAGGCCCTCGTGGATCTCCTCGCGGGTCAGGCCCAGGTGGTCGGCCAGTTCGGACGGCGTGGGGGCGCGGCCGAGTTGTTGCGACAGGCGGGCCGAGCCGGCGTTGATGGCCAGGTGCAGTTCCTTCAGCCGGCGCGGCATGCGGACCGACCAGCTGGAGTCGCGGAAGTACTTCCGGACCTCGCCCATGATCGTGGGCACGGCGAAGGACAGGAAGTCGCTGCCGCGGTCCGGGTCGAAGCGGTCGACCGCGTTGATCAGGCCCACGGTCGCGACCTGCACCAGGTCGTCGTACGGCTCGCCGCGGTGGCCGAAGCGGCGGGCGATGTGCTTGGCCACGGGCAGGTGCTCGGTGACCAGCTCGTCGCGCAGCCGGTCCCGTTCCGGGTCGCCCTCGGGTGTCGCCGCCAACCTGGCGAACAGCGGTGCCAGGTGGTCGTAGTCCCCCTGCGTGCCCGAGCGCGTCGCGCCCCCGTCGGTACCCGTCACGCCGTCCCCAGTGAACGCTTGACCAGGTCGATGTGGATGTCGTACGCGTCCCCCCGCGGCTCCACCCACGTGGTCACCGAGTCGACCAGCGCGCTGAGCACGCGCCAGCCGAAGCTGTCCCGGTCCGGCGGCGCCGACCGCTTCGAGCGCACCGCCGTGAACACCTGCACCGCCGGGCCCGCCACGACGAACCGCGCGCTGAGCACGGCGCTGGGGACGGCCAGGGAGATGAGCGTCGAGCAGGCCTCGTCCACGGCCAGCTTCAAGTCCTCGATGGAGTCCAGGTCGTAGTCCTGGCGCATGGCGATGTCGGCGGCCACGGCGCGCACGATCGACAGTTGCGTGGGGTCGGCGGCCATCCGCAACTCCACCCCGGCCAAGGGGTCATCCGAATCGCCGCTCTGCGGCTCCGTGTGCGACACGCTCACCTCATCGTCCGTTTCTGCTCGGCGGTGCTGAAGCTATCGGTACCCGAACTGATCCAACCTCACACGTGTAGTCCGCGCCGCCAGTGGGAAGACTGACAGGTGCGCGACGAGGAGGCCTGTTGACCGATCGACTCGCCGACCACCACTGGGGAGTGGAGATCCCGGCTGACGCGGGACTCCTCTCGACGGTGCGCGTGCACCTGGACGAGTGGCTGCTCGGCATCGGACTGTCCGACGACGACCGGTACGACCTGCTGGTAGCGGTCAACGAGGCCGTCAGCAACGCCGTGGAGCACGCGTACGCCCCGGGCGTCGCCGGCAGTGTGCGGGTGGTGGGCGAGATCCGCCCGGACGGCAGCATCCACGTGGTGGTGTCCGACGACGGCACGTGGCGCGTGCCGCCGGTCGAGCTGTCCGACCGCGGGCGCGGCCTGCTGCTCATGCGGGAGAACGTGGACGAGGTGCGGGTGGACCGGTCGGGGACCGGCACCCGCGTCACCCTCGTCATGTCCGGCAGGCACACCACCCGCGGCACGTTCGCGCGCGCCACGCCCGAGGAGGTCACCGTCTCGGCGCACTCCGGCTGGGTCGAGGTGGTGGTGCGCGGCGACGTGCCGGCCCGCGCGGGACCCGCCGTCCGCCGCCGCGTGCTGACCGCCGCCCGTGGCGGGGCCGTGCCGGTCGTGCTGGACCTGCGTCAACTCGGCGCCCGCAGCGAGGGAATGGTCCGTGCGCTGCGAGCGGTGGTCGAGGCCGCGGCGGAAGCCGGCAACCGGGTCGTGGTGCGCGCGCCCGAGGCGGGCCCGGTGCGCGCGGCCCTGGTCGCGGCCGGCGTCGACCAGGTCGTCGACCTGGTGCCGCACATCAGCCCGCCGACGCCCCGTCCGCCGACACCGCCTCCTCCACCGATCCGTACACGCTGAACACGTCACCCAACCCGGTCGCGGCCAGCGGCCGGGTGACCGCGCGCTCGACGGCCACGACGCGGAACGCCGTGCCCCGCCGCTTGGCGTGCTGCGACGCCTCCACCAGCACCGCCAGCCCGGCCGAGCCGAGGAAGCTGACGCCGCTCATGTCCAGCACGAGCGTGTCGGTCTCGCCGATGCGCCCCAGCACGTCCGCGCGCAGGTCGGGCGCGGTGAGCATGTCGATCTCCCCGGTGGCGGCCACCACCGTCACGCCGGCGCCGGACCGTCCCGGCTCCGACGTGGCGGCCACCTGCTCCGCCCGCGGGCTGGGGGAGGCGGACCCGGCTCCGCTCGTCTCGACGACGTTCGGATCCTGAACCGTCACGAGGGACTCCTCTTCTTCGGTACCGCGTTGAGAGGGAAGCCCAGGCGTGCGGACGCGCCGAGCATCCGCCGAGCACCAAGAAACGCAGCGTGGCGGCACAGGTGGCCCGCTGGCCGGAGCTTCCCCGGCGCGGCTGTTGGCTCAACCGCTGCGCCACCCACCGTACGGAGGCCCCTCCGGAACCACAAGCCGCCCTACGGCGGTTTGATCGGTTCCAGTGTATCCGGGCGGTCGGTGTACGGCGGGTGACGGGCGGTGAGCGGTTTTGCCGGGGGAGCGCCGGCTATACCTCAGGAGTAGGCAGTCGGGTGGCCCTGGGCGACTCGGCGACCGAACCGGTCCGATGGCCGAGACAACCGGCAATTCGGAGGTGGCGGAGGTCACTGGTCGCGCAGAATCCTGGGTGTGGGGTTAACGCCGCGAGGGTCGCGTGCGACACCCCGGGTGGAGGGATTGACGATGAGCACCAGAACGGAAACCGAGTCCGAGCCCGCGAAGCCCAGGGCAGCGCGCGCCACGGCGGGTGGCGCGGGTTCGCTGCCGACGGCCCCGTGCAGCGTGGTCTGGAGCAAGGGCCACGCCTACGTGCTCGAAGGTTTCCGCGCCCGCTGGGTGGGCGTCGACGACCGCGGTCGTCCCCGTGCCCTCAGCGGCGAGCAGTTGCAACGCCAAGGATGGACCCGCACCCGCGCGAACTGATCCGCGCGGCCGACCACTCGGACTCCTCCGGCTCCGCCGGGTTCCCCCAGTCCGAGGTCCGGTCCCCACCTCTTTCCCACCGCTAGTCGGGCAGCCCGTCCGCGATGGCCCAGAACTCGTCCGGCGGGTTCTCCCCCAGCGGGTGCAGCCATCCCCGGTAGTACCAGAAGACGTCGTCGCTCACCCGGTCGAGGGCGTTCTCGGCGACGTTGCGCACCAGGTGCTGGAGCGGCCGGATGGCCGTGACGTCCCGCTTCCGCTGGAAGGGGACCACGATGACCTGGTGCTCGCGGGGGATGCCGACGAGGGAGCCGGCCGGGAGCCGGATGCCCAGCAGTTCTTCCAGCCGGATGAGGATCCCCGCGAACCCCGACACGCCCTGGTCGACGAGGACGTGGAGCGGCGAGTGGTCGACCTGGTCGTGCCTGGTGACGGACACGTCGTCGGCCCGTATGTTCCCCAACGCGCGCTGGAGCAGGTCGGGGTGCGTGGTGCCCCAGCGGGTCGCCAGGTGGCCGAGGATCGGGTAGGCCTGCTGGAACCTGCCGGCCTCGCCCGGACCCATCGCGACCAGCAACCCGACCAGCGCGTTGTTGAACTGGACGTAGATGCCGTCGTCGCCGAGGTCCGACAGCCGCGCCGGGACCAGGCGGATGAGGGAGTCCAGCTGCGCCGCGGGCAGGCTCAGCACCTCCCGGCACGGGCTGTGGTTCGCGCAGTCGTCGGCCTGCGCCGGCGGGCCGCCGTTCCCGCGCAGGCGGGTCACCAGTCGATCGGCGTCGGCTTCGGTGAGCGGGAAGACGCTGTTGTGCTCGATCGGACCCGACACGACCGCGGGACCGGCGATCGGCGGGGCGCCGTACTCAGCGGCGAGGCGGCTCGCCGCGGGGTTGGGATTGCCGGCCCGGGGGCGGCCGGGGCCGTCCTCCGCGTGCCACAGGGTGAGGTCGCCGCCGAGCCTGGTGGACCGGATGTGCTCCGAGCCCAGCAGCCGGGCGACCTCCTGGACTAAGTCCATCCCGAGGGAATCCGTCGTCACCTGGCGCACGCCGTCGCCGGTGACCAGCACCACACTGTGTCCTGCCATCCGCCGGATCCTAGGGGCGGTCCACACCGCGGCGACAGGGTCGGATCGAGCGCTGCGTCCCCGTGCGCTCACCCTGCGTGACCGCCACACCCGCTCGTGCCGGTCGTGGCGCTGAGCAGGGGCCCGCCGCTCTACAGTTCCCGTTGTGTCGCACGATCCCGCCGACCGGTGGCTGACCGTCCCCAACGCGCTGAGCGTGTTGCGGCTGCTCGGCGTGCCGCTGTTCCTGTACCTCCTGCTCGGCCCCCGCGAGGACGGCTGGGCGCTGGTGGTGCTGGTCGCGGCCGGCCTGTCGGACTGGCTGGACGGCAAGATCGCGCGCTGGCTCAACCAGATGAGCAAGCTCGGCGCCCTGCTCGACCCGGCCGCCGACCGGCTCTACATCCTCGCCACGCTCGTGGCCTTCGTCGTGCGCGACATCGTCCCCTGGTGGGTGGCGGCCGTGCTGGTGGGCCGCGAACTGGTCGTCGGCGCGTGCCTGCCGGTGCTGCGGCTGCGCGGCTACGGCCCGTTCGAGGTCACCTACCTGGGCAAGGGCGCCACGTTCAACCTGCTGTACGCCTTCCCCATGCTGCTGCTCGCGCAGGGCACGTCCACCGCCGCCCAGATCGCCCGGCCGGTGGCCTACGCGTTCATGGTGTGGGGCGGGGCGCTGTACCTGTGGTCCGGAGCCCTGTACGTCTACCAGTTCTTCCTCGCGCTGCGCAGACGGCCGGGGGTCGCGCCGGTCTGAACCGGTCGTGGGAAGATCCGGCAGCGAAGATCCACCGTCATGAAGGAGCGCACCGCGGTGATTCCCGAGGAGCTCAAGTACACCGAGGAACATGAGTGGGTGCTGCGCACCGGTGAGGACACCGTGCGCGTGGGCATCACCGACTACGCCCAGGAGCAGCTCGGCGAGGTCGTGTTCGTCCAGCTCCCGGAACTGGGTGAGCAGGTCGGCGCGGGCCAGACGCTCGGCGAGGTGGAGTCCACCAAGAGCGTCTCCGACATCTACGCGCCCCTGGCGGGCGAGGTCGTCGCGCGCAACGACTCGCTGGACCAGCAGCCCGACCTGGTGAACTCCGACCCGTACGGCGAGGGTTGGATCGTCGAGCTGCGCCTGACCGACCCGGCCGCGGTGGACGACCTGCTCGACGCGGCGGCGTACCAGGAGATTGCGGAGCAGGGGTGACGTCGATCTTCCGGCGGCTCTTCGGTCGGTGGGGGAGCCGCTCCTCCGACCAGGGTTCGGGCACGATAGGTTCTCAAGGACGAGACGGTTCCAGCAGCAGGAGGAGAGCTCAGGTGAGCCAGAACGACGGGCCAGGCGTTCCGCCCGAGCAGTCCCCGGAGCGCACCTCCGTTTTCCGGGCGGACTTCCTCGCCGAGGTCGAGGGCGCCGAGGCGCCCGCCCAGGAGCCGGCCGTCGCCGGCGTCGACGCACTGCCCGCCGGGTCGGCCCTGCTGGTGGTCAAGCGCGGACCGAACGCGGGTTCCCGGTTCCTGCTCGACCGCGACACGACCAGCGCGGGACGGCACCCGGACAGCGACATCTTCCTCGACGACGTGACGGTCTCGCGCCGGCACGCCGAGTTCCGCCGGGAGGGCGGCGAGTTCGTGGTGATCGACGTGGGCAGCCTCAACGGCACCTACGTCAACCGCGAGCCGGTCGACCAGGCGGTGCTCGCCAACGGCGACGAGGTGCAGATCGGCAAGTTCCGCCTCGTGTTCCTGACCGGTCCGGGCGCCGGGGGTCAGGGGGCGCGGTGACGGCGGCGGCCGGGCGGCCACAACGCGGGGGATCGAGCATCGGAGCGGTGCTCGCGCAACTCCGGACGGAGTTCCCCGACGTCACGATCTCCAAGATCCGTTTCCTGGAGTCGGAAGGCCTGGTCCGCCCGGCCCGCACCGCCGCGGGCTACCGCCAGTTCACCGCGGCCGACGTCGAGCGGCTGCGGTACGTGCTGGCCGCCCAACGCGACCGCTACCTGCCGCTGAAGGTCATCAAGGAACAGCTGGACGCGGCGGACCCCGGCGTGCGCGCCGACGACTTCACCGCGACCGCCGGTCACCGCCTGACCCGCGACGACCTGCTGGTGAGGTCCGGCCTGGACGCGGCGGCGCTGGCCGAACTGGAGCAGCACGGCCTGATCAGGCCCGGTGTCTACGACCACGACGCCCTCCAGGTGGCGGCCACGGTCCGCGCGTTGGCCCAGTACGGCCTGGAACCCCGCCACCTGCGCCCGTTCCGCACCGCGGCGGACCGCGAGGTGGCGCTGGTGGAGCAGGTCGTGGGCCGCAGGCGGGGGCGAGCCGACGAAGTGGCGCGCGAGTTGGCGGCGCTCTCCGTAACGCTGCACACACTGTTGGTGAAAATCGGCCTCCGCGAGGCCGTCGGTGGACGAGTTCCGCCCAGGTAGAGCCGTTTCCGCATCGTGATCGGCATTTTTTGCGCGGTTGCGCACAAGGCCCGCTTGGCGGGTAGCGTCGAAGGGGTACGTGGGGGATCCTCGTGGTAGCGGGGACGCCAGGATTTCAGCGCGCTGAGGGAGGCGAGACCCGATGAGCGAGATGCGCGTCGTGGGCGTGCGGGTGGAACTGCCCGCCAACCAGCCGATCCTGCTGCTGCGCGAAACCGAGGGCGAGCGCTACCTGCCGATCTGGATCGGCTCGGTGGAGGCGACCGCGATCGCGCTGGAACAGCAGGGCGTCCGGCCCGCGCGGCCGTTGACGCACGACCTGCTCAAGGACGTCATCGGCGCCCTGGGCAGGCAGCTGGAGCAGGTGCGGATCACGGACCTCCAGGAAGGCACGTACTTCGCGGAACTGGTCTTCGACGGCGACGTGCGGGTGTCGGCGCGGCCGAGCGACTCGGTGGCGCTGGCGCTGCGGATCGGCGTGCCGATCCACGCGGAGGAGTCCGTGCTCGCCGAGGCCGGCCTGATCATCCCGGACGAGCAGGAGGACGAGGTCGAGAAGTTCCGCGAGTTCCTCGACTCCGTGTCGCCGGAGGACTTCCGCGGGGCGGACACCTGATCTCGTCGTCAACGCGCCTAGGCCCGGTCGGCTCGCTGCCGCGGGCCTGTTCGCTTTAGAGCGCCGGTAAGCCGCTGTCGGGCGCTCTGGTGAGCTGCTGGCGGGCTGAGCCGCGCTGGTGAGTCCCGAGGTGCCGGGTTGTGCCGGTGAGTCCCGTGGTGGTGTCGTCAGGCTTGGCCTCCGGCCCCCGTCTCCATCCTCGCACCGGGCACCGACAGTCCGAGCGGGAGTGCGTCGGGAAGCGTGGACGGGAAGTGTGTGCGTGGAACGCGGCGGATCGGTGTCGGAGGACCCACGAGAGGCCGGCGTCCCGCCGCGAGTCGGAGCAGGCCCCTCGTTGGCGTGTGCGGTGCGTTGTGGATCAACCCCGCGTGCCACCCCCCGGTGTCACACCTCCGGATTACACAACGTCAGCACCTGTCCGCTAAACGATCACTAAACGTCACCCGAATGGCTTACGACGCCCGGCTCTCTCAACCTCAACTTGACGTTGAGGCACGACACGCTCAGCGCGTCGCGTTGACCTGCCCCCTAGGCGGTCTTACCGTCGAACTCAGGTGAATTGCCACGGTGTGATTCGAGCACCGCGGCGGCTTCACGTTGGTCGCCGGCCGTCGTGGCCGGACCGAGGGGAGGCAGGCGTGGTCGAGGAAGCGCCCATCCGGGCCGGAACCGGCGAACAGGGTGAGCTGTTCCCGGACTCCTCGCTGCCGGACGAACTCGTCGGGTACCGCGGCCCGGCCGCGTGCCAGATCGCGGGCATCACCTACCGCCAGCTCGACTACTGGGCTCGCACCGGACTGGTCAACCCGACGATAAGGAGTGCCCACGGCTCCGGTAGCCAACGGCTCTACTCGTTCAAGGACATCCTGGTCCTCAAGGTCGTCAAGCGGCTGCTGGACACCGGGGTCAGCCTCCAGAACATCCGCGTCGCGGTCGACCACCTGCGCAGGCGCGGTGTCCAGGACCTCGCCCGCATCACGCTGTTCAGCGACGGCACCACGGTCTACGAGTGCACCTCGCCCGAGGAGGTCGTGGACCTGCTGCAAGGCGGCCAGGGCGTGTTCGGCATCGCGGTCAGCGGCGCCATGCGGGAGATCAGCGGCACGATCCACGAGTTCCCGGCCGAACGCGCCGACGGGCTCGCGGTCGACGAGGCGCCCAACGACGAGCTGTCCCGGCGCAGGCGCACCCGCGCGATCGGCTGAGCCCGGCGTCCACGGCACGAGCGGCTGTTACCCGCCATGACGACGACGTAAACCTGTGAGATCCGCGTCGCGTCCGTGACGGGAGACGTTCACCTGCCGGGTACGATTCGCGCGTAGTCGCTTTATCCCGTGCGGGAGAGTCCGAGCCAGTCTCGGCGCCGAAGGAGCAAATCCTCCCCGGAACCTCTCAGGCGCAAGGACCGCACGGGTGAGACGCCTCTGGAAAGCGGGTCGAGCACCACAGACCCCGCCGACGGTGCAAGCCCGGTCGTCAGACACCGGGTGAAGCTCTCAGGCGCCCGTACGGGCAGAAGACAGAGGGGGAGGGCAACGGCAGAAGTGTTTCCCCAGAAGGAAGCAGCCCAGCCCGCGAAAGGCGCCTTTTATGACGCAGGACCGCATCCCCCTCGCCGCCCTTGAGCACGGCACCCCCTTCGCCGACCGGCACGTCGGCCCGCGGCCGGCCGAGCTGGCCCGCATCCTGGACGTCATCGGCGTCGGCTCGCTGGAAGAGCTGGCGCAGCGCGCCGTGCCGGAGTCGATCCGGGAGCGCGAACTGGTGCTGGACCTGCCCGCGCCCGCCACCGAGACCGAGGCGCTGGCCGAGCTGCGCGCCCTGGCCGCCCGCAACAAGCCGCTCACCCAGATGATCGGCATGGGCTACTACGGCACCCACACCCCGCCGGTGATCCGCCGCAACGTCCTGGAGAGCCCCGCCTGGTACACGGCCTACACGCCCTACCAGCCCGAGATCTCCCAGGGCCGCCTCGAAGCCCTGCTGAACTTCCAGACGATGGTCGGCGACCTGACCGGCCTGCCGCTGGCCAACGCGTCCATGCTGGACGAGTCCACCGCCGCCGCCGAGGCGATGACCCTGGTCCGCCGCGCGGGTCGCAGCAAGTCCACCAAGTTCGTCGTGGACGCCGACACGCTGCCGCAGACGCTGGCCGTCATCGAGACCCGCGCCGAGCCGCTGGGCATCGAGGTCGTCACCGCCGACCTGTCGCAGGGCCTGGAAGGGCTGGGCCTGGGCGGCGACTTCTTCGGCGTGCTGCTGTCCTACCCTGGCGCGTCCGGTGTCGTGCGCGACTACGCCGCGCTGGTCGAGGAGATCCACGCGGCCGGCGCGCAGGCCGTGTTCGCCGCCGACCTGCTGGCCCTGACGCTGCTGCGCCCGCCGGGCGAGATCGGCGCGGACGTCGTCGTCGGCACCACCCAGCGCTTCGGCGTGCCGATCGGCTTCGGCGGGCCCCACGCCGGGTACATGGCCGTCCGCCAGGGCCTGGAGCGGCAGCTGCCCGGCCGCCTGGTCGGCGTGTCCGTGGACGCGGACGGCAACCTGGCCTACCGCCTCGCCCTCCAGACCCGCGAGCAGCACATCCGCCGCGAGAAGGCGACCAGCAACATCTGCACCGCGCAGGTCCTGCTGGCCGTGATGGCGTCGATGTACGCGGTCTACCACGGCCCCGAGGGCCTGCGCGGGATCGCGACCCGCACCCACCGCCTGGCCACCGTGCTCGCGGCGGGCCTGTGCGAGAACGGCGTCGAGGTCGTGCACGGCGAGTTCTTCGACACCGTCCAAGCCCGCGTCGAGGGCCGCGCCGCCGAGGTCGTCGCCACCGCGCGCGACCTGGGCGTGAACCTGTGGCGGGTGGACGCCGACACCGTGTCGATCGCGTGCGACGAGACCACCACCCGGGACGACCTGGAGAAGGTCTGGAAGGCGTTCGGCGTGACCGTCACCGACGTGGACGGCCTGGACGTCGACACCGCCGACGCGATCCCCGCCGACCTGCGCCGCACCAGCGACTACCTGACCCACCCGGTGTTCCACCAGCACCGCTCCGAGACCGCGATGCTGCGCTACCTGCGCAAGCTGTCGGACAAGGACGTGGCGCTGGACCGCAGCATGATCCCGCTGGGCTCGTGCACGATGAAGCTCAACGCCACCGCCGAGATGGAGCCGGTGACCTGGCCGGAGTTCGCGAACCTGCACCCGTTCGCGCCCGTCGAGGACGCCGAGGGCCTGCTGTCGCTGGTGGCGGACCTGGAGCACTGGCTGGCCGAGGTGACCGGCTACGACGCCGTGTCCATCCAGCCCAACGCGGGCAGCCAGGGCGAGTTCGCCGGTCTGCTGGCGATCCGCGCCTACCACCGCGCGCAGGGCCACGCCGAGCGCGACGTCTGCCTGATCCCGTCCTCGGCCCACGGCACCAACGCCGCTTCGGCCGTCATGGCCGGGATGCGGGTCGTGGTCGTGAAGTGCGACGAGCAGGGCAACATCGACATGGACCACCTGCGGTCCACGGTCGACGAGCACCGCGACGACCTCGCCGCCATCATGATCACCTACCCGTCCACGCACGGCGTGTACGAGGACACCGTGCGCGAGGTGTGCGCGCTGGTGCACGACGCCGGCGGCCAGGTGTACGTGGACGGCGCGAACCTCAACGCCCTGATCGGCCTGGCGCAGTACGGCAAGTTCGGTTCGGACGTCTCGCACCTGAACCTGCACAAGACGTTCTGCATCCCGCACGGCGGCGGCGGCCCCGGCGTCGGCCCGATCGGCGTGCGCTCGCACCTGGCCCCGTTCCTGCCCAACCACCCGCTCCAGCCCACGGCCGGCCCGGCCACGGGCGTGGGCCCGATCAGCGCCGCGCCGTGGGGTTCGGCGTCGATCCTGCCGATCTCGTGGGCGTACGTGCGCATGATGGGCGCCGACGGCCTGCGCCGCGCGACCCTCACGGCGGTGGCGGCGGCGAACTACGTGGCCCGCCGGCTGGACGAGCACTTCCCGGTCCTGTACACCGGCGAGGGCGGTTTCGTGGCCCACGAGTGCATCCTCGACCTGCGCCCGATCACGAAGGCGACCGGCGTGACCGTCGACGACGTGGCCAAGCGCCTGGCGGACTACGGCATCCACGCGCCGACCATGTCGTTCCCCGTCGCCGGCACCCTCATGGTCGAGCCGACGGAGAGCGAGGACCTGGCGGAGATCGACCGGTTCATCGACGCGATGATCGCGATCAAGGCCGAGATCGACCGCGTGGGCGCCGGCGAGTGGCCCGCCGACGACAACCCCCTCCGCAACGCCCCGCACACGGCGGCCAGCGTGACGACGGGCGAGTGGAACCACCCGTACACCCGCGAGGTGGCCGTCTTCCCGGCGGGCGTCGGCGCACCCAAGATCTGGCCCCCGGTCCGCCGCATCGACGGCGCCAAGGGCGACCGCAACCTGGTCTGCTCCTGCCCGCCCCTGTCGGCCTACAACAGCTGACGCTCGCGACGACCGACGGCCCCGTGTCCACCAGACGCGGGGCCGTCGCCGTTCACGCCAGTTCGTAGTCGAACTCGTACACCCCCGGCTCGCCCATCCGCCAGGTGATCGTCCCGGACCCGGTCAGCCCCGCCAGCCCACCCGACGCCGACACCACGGTGAACGTCCCCCGCGCCACCCCGTCGCGGAAGCCGCCGCTGTGCTCCAGCACGAACGTCCCGGATCGGCCGCCCAGGGTGCCCGTCACCACCTCGTACCCCACGGAGCGGCACGACGAGTCGTCCGGGTAGTCCATGAGGAAGCGTTGCTCACCCGTCCCCTCCAGGTCGCCGGTGTAGGCCGCGGTCATCGAGCCCGTGGTCTGCTTCGGGCCGGTGACCTCGTCGTAGCGCTTGCCGTCCCACGTGCGTTCGTCCCAGCTCTTCATCTCGGCGTTGCCGTTCGCGGTGCTCATGAGGACGACTCTGCCGCCCAAACCTGACAACTCCTGTCAGGAACGAAGGCAGAATGAAGACCATGCGCGCCGGACGCCTGCTCTCCCTCCTCCTGCTCCTCCAGTCCCGGGGCCGGATGACCGCGCAGGAGCTGGCCGACGAGCTGGAGGTCTCCGTCCGCACGGTCTACCGGGATGTCGAAGCCCTCAGCGCCGCGGGTGTGCCGGTCTACGCCGACCGCGGACCTGCGGGCGGCTACCAGCTCCTCGACGGCTACCGCACCCGTCTCACCGGACTGACCGGCGCGGAGGTGGAGTCGTTGTTCCTCGCCGGGATGCCGGGACCGGCGGCCGAACTCGGGTTGGGCACGGTGGTGGCGGCGGCTCAGCTCAAGGTGTTGGCCGCCTTGCCGCCGGAACTCAGGTCGCGGGCCGGGCGGATCAGGGAGAGGTTCCACCTCGATGCCGGTGGGTGGTTTCGGCAGGCCGAGGACATGCCGTTCCTCGCCGGTATCGCGGACGCGGTGTGGAACCCGAAGCGTCTGAGACTCCGCTATCGCCGGTGGGGCAACGAAGTCGTGGAGCGGACGGTGGGGCCGTTGGGGCTCGTGCTCAAAGCGGGGCTCTGGTACCTGGTGGCGGAGTCCGACGGCGAGCCCCGCACCTATCGGGTCGCACGCGTCGAAGCCCTCGAACCGACCGACGAAGGCTTTGACCGACCCGAGGACTTCGACCTCGCCGCCTTCTGGGCCGAGTGGTCGCGGAAGTTCGAGGAGCGGATGTACCCGGAGCGGGTCACGGTCAGGGTCACCGAACAAGGGCTGCGGTCAGCGCGCATCCTGCTCAGCCTGGCCGCAGCCAAAGCGCTCGAAGGCGTTGAGCCCCAAGGCGAGTGGACCACGGTGGAGATCCCCACCGAATCCCTCGACCACGCCCTGGTCGACCTCCTCCGCCTCGGCCCCGAAGCGGAGGTCGTCGCACCCCCGGAACTGCGCGAACGCGTCAAGGCCCGGCTGGACGCGACCGTCCGGCTCTACCGCGAGTCCGACAGCAGCTGACCCAGCGCCGCGTCCACCCCGCGCCCGTCCTCGACCACGGACAGCGTCCCGCCGGTCGAGCGCGCGATCTCCGACAGCGGCTGGCGTTCCGGGTCCGCGCCGATCGCGATGATCGACACCGCCACCTCGCGGCCCTCCTGCTTCGCCGCCGCCAGTTCGGTCTTCAGCTGCGCCAACGTCAGGCCGCCGTCGTTGGGGCTGTCGGTCAGCACGATGATCCGGTTCTTCTTGCCCGCCTGGAACTCGGCGACCGCCTGCTTGTACAGCGCGGCGAGGCTGGAGTACAGGTACGTGGCGTTCTGCGGCTTGAGCCCCGCGACCCCGTCCAGCAGCTGCTGCTTCTGCGCCACCACCGGGCCGGGCGCGACGAGCTGCCGGTACGGCCTGTCGCCGGCCAACCCGCTGGAGAACTCCCACAGCCCCAGCGACCCCGACACCGACCGGTTGATCTGCCCGGTCAACGCGGTCCGCACCCACTCGATGCGCGAGCGGCCGTCGCCGCCGGGTTCGCCCATCGACTTGGACGAGTCGACCAGCACGGTCACCACCTGGCCGTTGTCGGCGGTGGCCCACGCGGCCGAGATCTGCTGGGTGGTGTTGGCGTCGGCGGGGACGAGCTTGTCGGTCATGGTCGGCCAGCGCAGGCCCGGCGACGGCTTGGGGCGCTCGGTGGTCGCGTCCACCCGCAGGCCCGCCGTGGCCAGCAGCTTCTGCTGGTCGGGTTCCAGCAGGAACTCGCGGAACGCCTGCGCGGCGCGCACCTGGGCCTCGCCGACCCAGTCGCCGGCCAGCGGCACGAACGGGAAGTCCGCCACCGGGGACGGCCCGCCCGCCGCCACCCCGTACAGCGGCTGCAACGGCGCCGTGCCGCTGTCCTTGCCGGTGTTGTGCCGGTACAGGTCCACCTCGAACACCGGCACCGCCGCGAAGCCCGCCGCGTTCACCTCGGGCTTGTCGGCCATCAGCGACAGCGCCTCCCACGTGGTCGCGGGCGTCTGCGCGGGCTTGGACGCGGTCAGCTTGCCCAGGGTGGCCTTCACCGGGTCCAGCGCGAGCATGTCGGTGGTGACCGGTCCCTTGCCGTCCGGGGACGCGCCGGCCAGTGCGGACTGGATGGCCATCGCGGTCGCGGCGTTGGTGGTCGGGTCGGGCATGGCGACCTTGAAGTCGCCCCACTCGGGCTTGCCGAACCGCTGCCAGCCGCCCGGCGCGGAGGTCACGTCGGGCAGGTCGGTCCACCGGAACCCGGCACCGGACTGCACGGCCGAGGCCGCGTCCTGGGGCAGCGCGAGCAGCACCGGGCTGGCCGCGATGGACTGCGGCTGCGCGCCGATCAGCGCCCGGTTCTGCGCGCCCAGCCGGTTGGCCCACAGCGTCGAGTCGGTGACCCAGGCGTGCGGCTTGGCGTTGAGCTTGCCCTCGTCCCAGCCCTGGGTGAGGCCTTCGAGGACCAGTTCGGAGTCGATCGCCTGCACCTCGGGGCGGATGCAGTGGTCGTAGACGACCGGGCGCTGCCGTGCCCACGCCTGCGCGACCTCGCGGACGGCCTCGGCGACGCTGGGCGTGGCGGCCACGCGCAGCACGGCGTCACCTTCGCGGCAGTCACCGGCGACGGCGGCGGCGCGGCGGTCGACGATCCCGGCGACCCACGTCCACGCGAAGTACCCGAGGAGCAGCAGCACGACCACGCCGACGATGGCGACCGGCCACTTGGCGATCCCGCGCCGCACCTTCGTCCGCAGCGCGCGGTGTCGAGACATCGTCTTTCCCTCTCGAACGTCCCACTTCCGGTATGGCGAATCCCGACCGGCGTCACGCTAACAGGTGAAGTCTGCGGAACGGGTGAAGTGACGTGGAGTTATGACGCCGTTACGGCGGCGTCGAGGAAGGCCTCCGTGAGCCCGATGAGGGCGGTCCGCAGCGGCGCCGCCGCCTCGACGAACGCGCTCTGCCGCCGGACGTACTCCGCCCGGCCCTCCGCGGTCTCCACCGGGATCGGCTCGTAGCCCAGTTCGCCCAGGTCGTACGGGCTGGCGCGCATGTCCAGCTCACGGACCTGGAGGGCGAGGTCGAAGCAGTCGGCCATCAGGTCCGACGGGGTCGCCGGGTCGAGCTTGTAGCTCCACTTGAACAGGTCCATCGAGACGTGGAGGCAGCCCGGCTGCTCCAAGACGACCTGCTGCTCCCTCGTGGGCTGCACCACGTTGAGCGGGCGCGCTTCGGGCGTGAAGAACCGGAAGGCGTCGAAGTGGCTGCACTGGATCTTGTGCGTTTCGACCACCCGATCGGTGCCTTCGCCACCCAGCCGCAGCGGCCACGCCTCGTGCCGCACCTGGTCGGCCCGGTAGACCATCGCCCATTCGTGGAGGCCGAAGCAGCCCAGGCGCGGCGGGCGGGACGCGGTGGCGGTGAGGAGCCGGTGCGTGAACTCGATGGTCGACCGCCGCTCGCGAGCGAACGCCTCGACGTCGAGGGTCACCCCTTCGGGGGTCGCCTTGTAGAGCGGCCATCGCAGGTAGTGACGAGCGGCGTCGCCTTCGAGCACGACCCCGGGACCGGGGTGCCAGCGCTCCAGGCGGGACGGCCGGTGCGAGTAGTACGAGAACAGGAAGTCCAGTACGGGGTGCTTCTCACCCTTGGCCTTGCGCTCGTGGTGCGGTCCCGTCCACGCGCGAACGCGGGCCGCGTGCGCATCACGGCGCGCGGTCCACTCGGCTTCGGACAGGACGACCCCCACGCCCCTATCGTATTTCGCCCCTGACGAGCGCTTGACCGAGGTCTGTGCGCAGGGAGACGACCTTGCGCCCGTCCCGGCTGCTCACGGCCAGCCCGGCGGCCCGCAGCACGGCCAGGTGCTGGGACGCCGCGCCCACCGTGATCCCCAGCCGGGCAGCCAACTCCGACACCGTCGAGGGCCGGTCCAGCTCGTGCAGCAGCCGCGCGCGGGTCGGGCCGACCAGGCGGGCGAGGGCGTCGCGGGGAGGTGCCTCCTCGCGGTCCCACAGCGCCCCGAACCCGTGCGCCGGGTAGCACAGGGCGAGTCGAACCGGGCTGTCCCGCAGGTAGACGTCCGGCCAGGTGAACGCCGAGGGCACCAGCACCAGGTCCCGCTCCCCGGCCACCACCCGCCGTCCCCCCACCTGCACCCCGTCCGGGTGCGGGGCCACGTCAGGGTGCAGCTCGGCCAACACGGTCGGCGTGCCCTGGTCGACGAGCCGCCGCGCCCGGCGCTCGATGTCGCCTTGCAGCACGCCTTCCAGCCGGGGCCAGACCGGGGCGATGACCGCGTCGTGCACCTGGCGGAGCCGGTCGAGGACCGCGGTCAGCGCGGCGGTGTGGTCGTCCAGCAGCGGGCGCAGGCGCGGGTCGTCCGGCAGCGCGGCGGCGACCCGGGCGGGCTGGGCGACGCGGGGCAGGAAGTGCAGCTCGGTGTCCATGTCCATCGAGCGGACGCCGGGCGTGGGGATGAGGAACTCCGGCACCACGGGCCGGTTGACCAGCGCGGTCAGGAGCGTCGGATCGGGTCCCAGTTCGGCCAGCCGTGGCTTGGCCCAGGCGGTCCAGCGTTCGTGCGCGGGACCGGGCGCGGCCAGGACCCGCAACGCGGCCACGGTCTCCCACAGCGGCGACACGGCGAACCTGAAGGGCACGGTTCATCTGACACTAAAACGTTCGGCACTCGCCACCCGCGTTGGCAGGGTGATCGCATGTCCAGGGGGTGGGTGCGGCTCCAAGCCGTCGCGGTGTCCGGTTCGGTAGCGGAGGGGTTGATGCTGACGGCGCTGCCGCTGGCGGCGGTGTCGATCACAACCGATCCGCGGGAAGTGTCGTTGGTGCAGGTGGTCGGGCAGTCGCCGTGGCTGCTGTTCTCGCTGTTCGCAGGCGTTCTGATCGACCGGGCACGCCGCACGACCGTGCTCGGCCTGGCTTTCGCCGTGCAAGGCACGGCCGCGTTGGCGTTGGCCGTGGCTGGGGTCGCGGATGCGTTGAGCCTGCCGTTGTTGTTGGTGGTTGCTTTTGTGGTGACTTCGGCGCAGGTGCTCGGGGATGGGGCCAGCGGGGCGCTGGTGCCGGACGTCGTGTCGTCGGATCGGCTCGCTGCGGCCAACACGCGGTTGATTTTGATCGACCGGGGCGTGGTGCAGTTCGTCGTGCCGCCGGCGGCTGGGCTTTTGGTGGGGTGGGGGTTCGGTGCGCCTGCCGGGTTGGCGGTGGGGGCCGCTTTGATGGCGTTCTTGTTGAGCCGGGGCATTCCGTCTCGGCTGGCGACGCCGTCCAACAAGCACCCGTTGCGTGATATCGCCGAGGGTTTGCGGTTTTTGGTCGGGACGCGGCTGCTGCTGTCGATCACGGTGGCGGTGGCGCTGGGGTCGTTCTCGGCGAGCGCTGTGATGTCGATGTTCGTGCTGTACGCGTACGAGGTGTTGGGGTTGGGGTCGTTCGGTTATGGCCTGATGCTCGCCTCGATGGCGTTGGGGTGGGTGGCGGTGTCGTTCGTGGTGCACCGGGTGGTGGAGCGGCTGGGTTACTCGTGGTCCATGCGCATTGCCCAGTTGGGGATGGTAGTGACCAATGGGCTGATCGCCGTGTTGCCGCCTTGGCCGGTGGCGGTGGCGGTGGTGTTGTTCAGTTCTACGGCGATCGTGATGGTGTGGAACGTTTGCTCGCAGTCCAGTCGGCAGCGGTTCACGCCTTCGGGGTTGTTGGGGAGGGTGTTGACCGGGCATCGGGCGTTGGCTTGGGGGTTGACGCCGTTGGGGGCGTTGTCGGGTGGGGTGGTGGCTTCTTGGACCGGGTTGCGGTCGGTGTGGGTGATGGCGGTGGTGGTGCAGTTGGGGGCGTTGGCGGTGGCTTGGATCGGGTTGTCGCCTCGGGCGTTCGCGGCGGCTGAGCGGCAGGCGGCTGAGCGGGCTGAGGGTGAGCGGGCGGCCGAGTCCCAGTCCTAGTCCTGACCAGCGCCATTCCGGTGGCCGCAAGCCTGCTGTGCCACTTATCAGACTGGCCGCGCCGCTTCCCGCCCGAAGGGTGCTACGCGCCGAAGGCGCGAGCCGAAGCGGCTAGCGACCACGGGAAGGGCCTCGGTTTCTTTCCCCGTCCGGCCTGG
>NZ_JBBEGC010000117.1:0-22942 GCF_037401995.1 Saccharothrix sp. CCNWYY140 | reverse complement strand
GGGCAGGCCATACGGTGGGGGAACCGAGGCCCTCCACTTGTAGGTAACACCTACCGCGCGCTCCGCGCGCGAACAACGCGCTCCGCGCGCGAAGGTCGCGCTGCGCGCGCCGAAAAGCGGTGGGGGTGGTTGCGGGGAGGCTGGTCGGGGTCTGGACGTTGCTAGCAGTACGAGCGTACGGTGTCCGTACGTCCGTACTGTTAGATCCGGAGGTGTGTCGCTCATGTGGGATCCGGCCAAGTACCTGGCGTTCGCCGACCATCGCGCGCGGCCGTTCCACGAGCTGGTCGCGCGCATCGCCACGTCGTCGCCGCGTCGGGTGGTCGATCTCGGGTGCGGTCCGGGGAATCTGACCGTCACGCTGGCTGAGCGGTGGCGGTCGGCGGTGGTGGAGGCGTTGGATTCGTCTCCGGAGATGGTTGCAGCGGCCCGTGAGCGTGGACTGGAAGCGCGCGTCGAGGACGTGGCGGCCTGGAGTCCATCCGACGACACCGACGTCGTGGTGACCAATGCCGTGTTGCAGTGGGTCCCAGGGCACGAGGATCTGCTGCGGCGGTGGGTGCGTGAGCTTCCCTCCGGGGCTTGGCTCGCGATGCAGGTGCCGGGCAACTTCTCCGGACCTTCGCACGAGATCGTCCGGGCAGTGGCAGCGGAGTTGTGCCCACAAGTCGTGCTGCGCGAGTCGCCCGTCCTCGACCCGGCGGGCTACGCGGAAGTGCTCAGCGAGGCCGAGGTCGACGCCTGGGAGACGACCTACCTCCAGCGCCTCACCGGCCCGGACGCCGTGCTGGAGTGGTGCAAGGGAACGGCCCTGCGGCCCGTGCGCGCGGCCCTGGACGACGTGGCCTGGGAAGAGTTCTTGGCCGCGCTGGCACCCCGACTACGTGCGGCCTACCCCGAGCGGGCGGACGGCACGACGTGGTTCCCGTTCCGGCGGGTCTTCGCGGTAGCGCACGTCCGCTGAACGTGCCGTCAGCCGGGCACCTCGGGGGTGTGCCCGGCTGACGGCCCCACTCGACTGTTAATCGAAGGGTTACTGGTTCGAACCCCCGGTCAAGCGCGGGGGATCACCGGGTCCGGCCGGTGGCCGTTGGCGTGGGCGGTCTGGCGGCCTCGGTTCCTGCCGAAGCCCGTCTTCTCGCTCACCTTCGCGCGGACGATGCCTGCCGCGCCCTGGACCGCCGGGTGGTCGGCGAGGGCGCGGTACGCGCGGACGATCTGGTCGTACCGCTCCCGGCCGGCCCGGGCGCCCAGGACGTAGCCGACGGCCGCGCCGAGCAGGATGCCCTTCATGAGGTCTCCTCTCTTCCCATCGTGCCTGGTCACGCCCCATCCTGTCGCAAAGGGTGGGGGGTGTTCGCAAGCACTCTTCCGCATGCGCTAGAGTTACGTCCTGTCAGGCCGACGAGGCCCGGCGAGACAACCGAACATTCCCCCATAGCTCAACGGCAGAGCATTCGACTGTTAATCGAAGGGTTACTGGTTCGAATCCAGTTGGGGGAGCGCGATGGCAGCCCCAGGTCTCCTGACCTGGGGTTTCGTCGTCTCATGGGTCCGGGGTACCCCCGTGTCACCCGTTTGTCACACGTTCCGGGCCGGTTTTTGCCGGCAGGCTCTCGGGGTGTGCCGGACCGCTTCGCCACCCGCCGCCTGATCGAGTCGCTGGACCCCGAGCGGGACCACCAGCGCATCATGCGGCTGTCGTCGGGCTACGAGTTCCCGTGGGACTACGTGCGGTCCCTGGAGTTCGCGCTGTTCAAGACCTACTGCGTCCCGTCGATCTCCCGCCTGCTGGCCAAGACCGGCGAGTTCGAGCACCGGCCCCAGAAGCGCTACGACGACACCGCGCTGCTCATGGCCGAGCTCGTGGACCACGGCTACGACTCGCCGCGCGGCAAGGAGGCGCTGCGGGTGGTCAACCGGTTGCACGGTCGGTACGACATCGACAACGAGGACATGAAGTACGTGCTGTCCACGTTCGTCTACGAGCCGATCGACTGGCTGGACCGCTTCGGGTGGCGGCCGTTGACGCTCCAGGAACGCCTAGCGGCCTTCCACTTCTACCGCGCGGTCGGCGCGCGCATGGCCATCACCGACGTACCCGAGTCCTACGACGAGTTCCGGGCGTTCAAGCGGGCGTACGAGGAGAGCCGGTTCACCTACAGCGACACCAACCGCCAGATCGGCCAGTACACGCTGGACCTGTTCTGCTCCTGGTACCCGGCGCCCCGCAGCTGGACCGCCCAGGCGGTGCTGGCCATGCTCGACACCCGCATGCTCACCGCCTTCGGCTTCACCCCACCCCCACCCCTGCTACCCCGCCTCGCCCACCAAGCACTGCGCCTGCGCGCCAAGTCCGTCCGCTACCTCCCACCCCGCAAAACCCCACGCCTCACCAACGACCCGAACAACCGCACGTACCCGGGCTACCCCACGGGCTACCGCCCCTCCGACCTCGGTCCTCCGTAGCGGCCGGCACAGCTTGGTCACGTGCTGACGGGTTGCTGAGACGCGGGCCCGGCTGATCTGTACTCTCCTGAACCGCACGTCAGGGGGCTGTAGCTCAGCTGGTCAGAGCAGCGGACTCATAATCCGTCAGGTCGTGGGTTCGAACCCCACCGGCCCCACTACGTACAGCACATTCACACCACGCACCGCATCGCGGTGCGTGGTTCCGTATTCACACTCCGTTATACGCACGATCGGCAAGGTGAACATCAGCTTTGGCGGGCGGATGCTGCCGCGGGCCCGGCCAGCGGCGTCCCCTCATCGAAGAGACTGTAGGTAGCTCTCGACGTCGAAGCCGTGGTCGAGGAGTCGACGCCGAGCGGTATCCAGCTCTTCGTCGCTGAACAGCGGCCTGTACTTCGGCTTCACCACCAGGGCCTCGACGCTGTGCGCCAACATCTTCGCCTCCCACAGCGTGGTGAAGCCAGCGGAGACAGTCGGTGTCTGGAGAAGAAGGTGAGCGGCTCCGGGTCCACCGTTCATGGCGACCATGTGCAGGAACGCCTTGGCCTGGTAGTTGATCGTCCGAACCAGGTACCGGTAGCCCGCCATCGTCTCGTCGTGGAACTGCCGTTCCAACTGGATCATCCCGGTGTCGGAAGGTGTTGTCACAGCATCTCCCCGAAGACGTTGGTGGTGCGCCCGCTCAAGACTCTGTCGCAAGAGAGCCGCGTGGCCAGATGCGGACCGTCCGCTCGGCGAGGGTTCGTGTCCGTTCTCGGATCGTGTGGTCGTTCCACGCGTCGGGGTAGGTGTTCAGCAGGTGCTTGTTGAGCATCAGGACGCTGTGGTCGGCGATGATCTGCTGCTTGCCCTTGACCGCGGCGCCGTCGAGCGTCGCCGGCAGCCACGGGTAGTTGGAGGTGACGGGGTTCAGCTTGCTGGTCACCAGCGTCAGGTTGCCGAGTTGCTGTACGTGGTGGTCGCGAGCTGCTGGATCGACGTCATCGCCGACGGGCCAGTAGCGCTGCCAGGACTGCGGCATCACGTGTTCGATCGTCAAGTCGTAACGGCGGCAGTGGGCTTCCTCGGTCTTGGGCGAACGGTAGCTGTCTTCGAGCGCTTCGAGCAGCATGCGCGCCCGGCGACGCGGAACCAGGGTCTTGTAGAGCCGCATCGATTCCAGGCTGACGATCACTTCGTCGTCGGTCGGCCACCGGCGGGAGTCGCCGCGTTGGGCCAGCAGGTACTCCACCGCGGCCGTCCCGACCTGGTCGGCAGCGACGGTCTTGAGGTGCCGCAGCAGCTCGACGGCCAGGGTGTTGGTGTCGCTGAGCGTCACCCGACACAGCAGGCGTCGGATGACCCAGCTCTCGACCGCCTGAAGGGCCTGGTGGCGCGCCGGCTCCGGGATGGCCGAGCCAGGTCGGACGAGCCAGAGCAGCAGTGGCGTGGTGGCCGCGATGTCGGCGACCTCGATCACCCGGTAGTGGAACGTGCCCTCAACGGAGAAGGCCGGCAGTTCGGCGAGCTGCCGGTAGCAGGTGCTGTCCTCGCGCAGCTCCGCCAGCATGGGACGCACGTCGGTCAGTCCCTTGACGACCTGGTCGCGGAAGTCGATGAAGATCTTGTCCGACGGCACGGTGTGCGCCAGGCGCATCGTCAGCCAGTAGTTGAGGAACACGTCGATCCGCGGCCGGTTCAACCGTCCTTGCCGCAGCTCCTGCCGCCAGTACTCCTCGTCGAAGCTCGCCCAGTAATCCCGGTTCAGCTTCTCGATGTCGACGCCGTGCTTCTCCGCGAGCTGGAACACCGCGTTCTTGATCAGGTCGGCCGCCAGCAGCGGACTGCCGCGGTCGTTGAGGGCTTCGAAGATCGCCTGCGCGTTGTCATCCGGGTCCAGGTCGATCACCACCAGCTTCAAGTGCAGCGCCAGCGCCTCGGTCAACGCTTGCAGCCGGTCCGCCGGTGCGATCTCGTCCGGCGCCTCCAGCGCCCACGCCTCGATGCGCTCGCGCAGGAACCGGATGCCCTGGCTGACGCGGTGTTGGCCTTCGTCGTTGCGCTGGTCGTCGTCCATCGCTGCCTGGAAGGCTTTCCGGTCGGCCAGGATGGGCCACACCTTGAGCACCTCGTCATCGGTGTCGACGACGTGCGCAGGGTTGCGGACCAGGGTTTCCAACAACATCGCGTCCCGCGGGCGCCCGTGCTTCCGGGTCACCCGCAGGGCCGCGTTGAGCAGGAGTTGCAGGGTGATCAGGCGCTGCTGACCATCGATGACGTGCCGGATCGCGATGTAGCCCGCGGGGTTGAACTGCTGCTCCAAGACCACGGCGCCGAGGAAGTGCGGCGGCACGGGGTCCTCGGGCTTCACGCGCTCCAAGACTTCCTCGGCGATCGCCTTCACGTCGTCCCACAGCGGCATCCACTGCTTGTCGACCGACCAGACGTACGGGCGCTGGAACACCGGGATGATGTATCGGACCTGCGGCTCGAACAGCTTCTTCGGCGTCAACGTGTTCGCCTGCATCCGGCGCGCCCTCCAGGTTGATCAGGTGCATGCCCGCCGACCGCCGAGACCGGCGCACGTAACGAGCCTGTAGGGAGATCCGCTTCTACGGAGTAGGCGTTACAAGCCCTCGGAGGCCCCATGCCCGCACGTGCCAACCGCTCGTCGGCTGTCATCCACGCCAAGCACGCCCGTCTCAGCGAGCCGCACATCGCTCCCTTCGTCGCCCTTGCCGACGAGATCGCAGCCGCGCGCGGGCTCACTCCGGGTGACGTGCCATACCCTGATCCCGAGTTCGCCGGCACTGCTGCTAGAGCCCTCGTCCTTTTGCAGTCACCCGGTCCTAAAACGTCGAGGACCAAGGGATCCGGACTGCTCAGCCTGGAGAACGACGACCCATCTGCCGAGCGGTGCTACCACCTGTACCGACGCGCCGGCCTGGACTGGCGTGAACTTCTTCACTGGAACGCCATTCCTTGGCCGACGGCCCTCTCGAAACCCTCCAGCACGGATCTCCGAGAGGCCCTCGCTTGGCTGCCCCGACTGTTGGAACTCATGCCTCATGTCGAAGCGGTTTTGCTGCTGGGCGACTACGCGAAGGTGGCGTGGAAGCGAGCCGGCGCCGCCGACCTAAGCCAGACGCCGCTCGATCGGATATTCGAAGGCCCCCATCCCAGTGACCTCGGAGTGATGAGGCCAGGAGCCAAAGAGCGTCTCTGGGCTGCAATCGAGCAACTGGTCGACGCACTGGGGTGAACAGTCTTCGCTGCTGAGGCAGTCGACCTCCACGTGGGCGGGAGCTTGCTGGTCTTAGACCGGATTTCCTACAGGGCGCCTCCGTCGACCTGGAGTTCGGAGAGAACTTCGCTTTGGCGGGGAGATGCCTTGAGCTTTTCTGAACCTTCGCGACGAAATCCTCGCGCAAGGCTACGCCTTCACTGCTTGAGGTCATGGCAGCGATGTAGTTTTCAAGCGTCGTGCGCACGACCTCGATGCGCTCCAGCTTCAGTCGGCCGTTGGGCTCTAGTGCGCCGGTGTAGTCGAAGCCTGCGAAGGTGATGTCCCAGGGCTCATCATCCTGCACCGGCACAAAGTTCACCCGGCTGCGTAGTTACTGAAGGATGCTGTGCTGCATGACGACGTAGAGCGGCACCTCGATCTGCTTGAGGTACTCACCTTTGACCGCCACTTGGGTGCCGAGTCGCTTGTACACGTTTCCGGTGTTCACGCCGTAGTCCACGGTGTCCCTGCGACCTTTGCGTGCCGCCTCCTCGGTGAAGTAGCGGCGCCAGTTTGCGACATCGCCCGCCTCCCAAGCCTTCCAGGCCGGGCCGACACCGCCTCCGCGGAGATCGATGGCCTGAGTCTCGATGGCGATGTAGCTTCGTTCGCTCGGCCAATCCTTGCTGTCGACGAACGCTACATAGTCGATGTTGAGCTTCGGGCTGTCGGTGACAGTCACTTCCGGCACAAGAGTTGCTTTCGAGTCGCCGAAGTAGTCCTGAGTGGCCCACTCGACGGGCGGTCCATCCAGGCGGTGGTCGCACACGGCGTAGGTGCGCGGTTGTTCGTCCCAGTTCGCCCTGTACGTGACAGAGCAGTAGCCGAATCCGTACTGGCGCCGCTTTTCGCAGGCGCCACCTGCGAATGGGCAAGCGTTTGCATCCTGTGTTGCGAGAGCATCGGTCGTCGTGCAGTCGTGTGGAAACCCGTAAGCACTCAACGATTGGGAAGACAGTTCCTCGCGTCGAGCGCTGACCATTGCCTTTTGTCACCGAGGCATCGTAGCGAGCAGCTCTGACAATCTAGGCTGTGTGAGGACGCGAAGGTGCCCTGAGGGCTTGTAGCGCCCAGGGCACCACGCGACGCCAAGGTTCGAGTTACTTGAACGCTACGGCGTTCTGTTGTGCCCAGTCCGCGAACGGCCTTGCCGGGCGGCCGAGGACCGTGGGGATGTCCGGGTGCACGGTCTGTTCCTCCGGGGTGGGGGTGCCGAGGATGTTCAGGGTCGTTTCGACGACTGGTTCCGGCATGAACTGGAGCATTCCTGCCTTTGCCTCCTCCCGGCTCAGTTCCACGAACCGCACCGGCTCGCCCAACGCGTGCCCGATCGCCGTGACCTGGTCGCGCGGGGTGATCGGTTCCGGGCCGGTCAGTACGTAGGTCTGGCCGGCGTGGGCGGGGGAGAGGAGGGCGGTGGCGGCCATGTCTGCGATGTCGGACGTGTGGACCACTGGCAGGGCCACGTTGCCGAAGGGGGCGGCGGCTGTGCGGGTGGTGGTGATGGCTGGAGCCCATTGGAAAGCGTTGCTGGAGAAGGCGCCTGGTTGCAGGATCGTCCACTCCAGACCGGACGTGCGGATGGCCTCCTCGAAGCCGGCGGGGTGCCTGCCGGTTGCCACGCCCTGGGACGACAGCAGCACGACCCTCGGCACGCCGGACGCGCGCACGACCTCCACGAGGTCGCCGAAGTTCGCGCCCGAACCCAGGTAGTCGCCGGAGATCAGCAGGAACACCGCCGACGCGCCCGTCAGGGCCGGTGCGAGTGTCGAAGGGTCGGTCAGGTCTGCCTGGTGGTGGCGGACGCCCTCGATGCCGGTGCCCCGGGACACCGCGAGCACCTCCTCGCCTGCCCGCACCAAGGTCTCCACCAAGGGCCTGCCCACGTTGCCCGTCGCCCCGGTCACCACGATCATGTTCGCTCCCTTGATCAGTTGCTGCGGGAGCGAAGCTACTATCCTCGGGGTAGTAGGTACCTAGAGGAAAGTGACGGTGGAAGTGAGCGGGAACACAGTGCGGACCACCCCTCGGCGCGATCTCCCGCCCGAGTTGGCCTGTCCGATCTCGCCGGTGGTGGACCTGGTTTTCAGCCGTTGGACCACGCCGATCCTCTGGGTGCTGCACGAGTACGGCAGGCAGCGGTTCGTGGAGCTTGAGCGGCGGATCACCAGCATCAGTCCCAAAGTGCTCACCCAGCGGCTGCGGCAGATGGAGAGGGACGGGCTCGTCGTGCGCACCTACTACGCCGAGGTGCCGCCGCGGGTCGAGTACGAGATCAGCGACCTCGGGTTGAGCCTCGCGCCGCTGTTCGCGACCATCGCCGAGTGGTCGCCGAACCTTGAAGCGGTGGAGCGGGCGCGACAGGCGTATGACGCGAAGGTCAAGCGCTGAAGTGGTCACCGGTTCGTGTAATTGATCGACCTCGGCGGCTGCGCTGATGATAGATCGGTGAACAACGAACTAGAAAAGCAGCCGGTGACCGTGCTGGGCCTGGGCCTGATGGGCTCGGCGATCGCGGTCGCCCTGCGGGACGCCGGGCACCCCACGACGGTGTGGACCCGGTCGGACCGCCCCGGTCCCGAGGGCACCACCCGGGCCCGGTCGGCTGCGCAGGCGGTGGCCGCGAGCCCCGTCGTCGTGGTGTCCGTGCTGGACTACCGCGCGGTCGAGGACGTCCTGCCCGCGGACCTGGCCGGCAAGGTCGTCCTCAACCTCACCACCGGCACCCCCGACCAGGCCCGTGACCTCGCCGCCGAGGTGGAGAAGCGCGGTGGGCGCTACCTCGACGGCGGCATCATGACCACGCCGCCCGCCCTCGGCACGCCGCAGGCCGTGATCCTCTGTTCCGGACCTGCGGACCTCTACGCCGAGCAGGAAAGCGTTCTCCGCGTCCTGGGCACCGCCACCTTCGTCGGCGAGGACCCGGGGTTGGCGGCGCTGTTCGACACCGCCCTGCTGACGATCATGTACGGGGCCTTCACCGGCTACCTCCAGGCGACCGCGCTGGTGGGCCGCGAGGGGGTGACGGCGGGGCGGTTCCTGCCGATGGCGCAGGAGATGCTCGGCACCGTGGCGTCGTTCCTGCCCGCGATGGCGGACCAGGTGGACAGCGGCGACTTCACCAGCCGCGAAGCCCGGCTGGACATGCAGATCTCCGCCGCCGCCCACCTGATCCAGGCCACGCGCGACCGCGGCGTCGACGCCACGCTGCTGGAGCTGGTGAAGGGCTTCATCGAGCGGGCGGTCGCGGCCGGGCACGCCGGCTCGGACTTCCCCGCCGTGATCGAGGTGCTCAGGAAGGGGTGACCCCGCCGGGCGCGCCGGCGCCGGCCGGTGCGGGCGCGTCGGCCTCGGCGCCCACCGGGACCAGTTGGCACTGCGTGAGGTTGAAGCGCTCGCCGAGGTTCTGGCCCACGTAGTAGGCGGGGCTCACGAGGGTCTCGCGCCAGACCGCGCCCGCCGGGCCGTCCTTGTAGTCGTTGTAGAGCAGGCCGTCGACGATGGCGAACCGCGCCGTGTAGGCGGAGGCGCGGTAGTACCAGAAGGTCGCCTTCAGGCACAGGTGGTTGTCGTCGGCCCGGATCAGCCACTTCGACCAGCCGCGCGCGTCGGTGTCCTCCAGCTTGAACTGGCAGGCGTTGTCCAGCCAGGTGCGCATGCAGATGTAGTCCCAGAAGGACGTGCTGGGGTTCGGCCCGACCGGGTGGAAGTACCCGAACGCGTTCTGGCCGTCCTCGGTGAGGAACTGGGCGCGGAGGTAGTACCAGGTGTCGGCGTCGACCGCGGCCAACTGGCCGGCGGGGAGGTCGAGCTGGTCGCCTTCGGGGATGAAGGGCTGGTCGTTCTCGGACGGTGATCTCTGCGGATCGGTCATGGCGCTCACCCTTTCGAACCGGCACGGCGGAGAAGGGCGCGCGGGAATCCGGTGGCGCGGATGGGCGTTCTCGCCGGGTTTCCGCACCTCCGGGCGTCCTTCGAGGTGGTCCACAGAGACTGCGCTCGCACCCCATCCGGGGCAAGGGTCGACGAAGGTTGTCACCCGGCCGTGGCGGTGGGCGGTGTGCGGTTAGTCCACACAGGGGATGCCGTCCACCTGGGGTGGCGTGGTGACCGTCGTCGTCGGTTTCGACGTGGTCGTGGACGGTTTCGGCGCGGTCAGGCGACCCAGGGTGACGCCCACGGCGGTGTGCATCGCCTCCCGTCCGTCGACCTTCGGCGTGCCGGTGATCGGCAGCGTGGTGAACCGGATCCCGGTGACCTTCCGGGTCACGTCGAGCACGTCCCAGCCGTCGGACAGCACGACGTTGCGCTTGGCCACGTCCACCACCGGACCCAGCGCCGTCAAGCCCTGCTCGCGAACCCTGAGCAGCACGGACTTCAGGAACGCCTGCTGCCGCCGGGTGCGGTCCAGGTCGCCGTGGCGCAGGCCGTGCCGCTGCCGCACGAACGCCAGCGCCTGCGCCGCGTCCAGGCGTTGGCGGCCCGCGGGGAAGTCCGCGCCGGAGAACTCGCGGTCCGCGGTCGCCGCCTTCAGGCACACGTCCACGCCGTCCAACGCCTCCGCCAGGTGGTAGAAGCCGGTCAGGCTCAGCTCGGCGAACGCGTCCACCGGCACGCCCAGGAACTCCCGCACCGTCTCCACCTGCGCCCGGCGTCCGGCCTCGCGACCCAGCCACTCCAACTCCGCCGGGTCGTGCCCGCCCTCGGCGACCAGGCGGCGCTCCTCGTCCTCCTTGGCCCGCCCGTACGCCTCTTTGACCTTCTCCCGGGGCGTGCCCGCGACACCGTGCAGCACGGCGTAGTTGTCGCGCGGCAGGGACATCGCGGTGGCCGGCGACCCGTCGTTCGGGATGTGCACGAGCATCAGCGTGTTCGCGTTGTAACCGCCCCGGTCGACGTCGCCGGCGTGCAGCTTCTCCAGCACGTCGTCCGGCGGCGGGTTGCCGTCCAGGTCCCGGCGCGTGGTCAGCCCGATGAGCAGCACGTTGAGCCCGTCGTCGGACCGCGGCGCGTCCGCCGGGATCGCCCGCGACCGGCGCAGACCGGTGTCCAGGTCGCGGTAAGTGGTCCAGGCCACTCCGGACCCGGCCAACACCGCCACCGCCAGCGCGATCCACGCGATCCGCGCCACGACCAGTGAGAACTCCCGCACCGACCCACCCCCGTCGCGTAGCCTAGGGCCGTTGAGACGCTGGGGGCGCACGGTGGTTGACCGGATCTCACACCTGCCGAGTCTCGCCGCGCTCGCGGTGGCCGGGGTGTTCGCGGGGATCGGCCTGTGGGTGGACGGCGAGCAACCGGGGTGGCCCTTCGGCGTCTTCCTGGTGTTCGGCGCGGTGCTCGCCGCCGCGACGGTGCGGCCGGTGGGGCTGTGGACGGTCGTGCCGGCGCCGCCGGTGCTGTGCGTGGTGCTCGTGGTGGGCGGTGCCGCCCTGGGTGGGAAGTCGTTGCGGGAGTTGGTGATCGCGTCCGCGCCGCTGGTGGTGCGGGCGTTCCCGGCGATGGCGGTCGCGGTGGCAGCGGGCGTCGTCGTCGCGGTGCTGCGCGTGGGGGGACAGTGGTGGCAAAACAGGTCTTCGTCGACGAGACGGGCAGACGCCGGGGGCTGATGGCCGTGGTCGGCGTCGCCTTGGCGGCGTCGTTGCTCGGGTTGGCGCTGGTGATCCTCGCCACGGTGGTGGGGCAGGCGGGGTGAGATCGCACTGGATCTCGCTGCTGGTGGGTCTGGCGTTGTTGTTGGGTGCGTTGAGCTTCCACACGTACGCGACGGCCGTTCCGGTGGCCGCGCCTCGCCCGCCCGCGGCGGCCGAGCCGGTGCCGGCGGGGACGTTGGTGCTGGTGTTCCACGGCGGGCCGGACCCGCGCTACACGCCCCGACTGCTGGACGAGCTCGCCGCGCGGAAGGTGCGGGCGACGTTCTTCGTGGTCGGGTCGGCGGTCAACCGGTATCCGGAGTTGGTGCGCCGCATGGTGGACGACGGGCACGAGGTCGGCGTGGGCGCCTTCCGGGCCGGCCCGGATTCGTCGTGGGACGGGGCGTTCAGCCGGGCGGCGCTGGCGGCTGCTGTCGGTGTCCACAGTGGACTGGCGGAGGCGGATCGGAACACCGTCGACCTCAAGGTTCGTGACCCGGAAGCGATCCTGGCGGCGACCAACGTCGGCCGGGTCGTGCGGCTGCACGTCAACAGCAGTGCCCCCGGGGTCGTGGACCTGCTGGCCGACCGGTACCCAGCGCACCGGTTCGTCGGGCTGGGTGAGGCGACCGGGCGTGGGTCGGGTGTCGAGGCCGGGTTCGGGCAGCGCGTCACCGGGTACGCCCTGGCGTTCGCCCAGCGGCACGGCGGGGCGATGGTGGTCGTGCTGGGCGTGTTGAGCGCGATCGTGGCTGCTTTGGCGTTTCTGCGGACCGTCATGCAGTTGGGTCTGGCGCACACCTCGCGGCGGCTGCGGCGGTTGGACGCCGTGGTGGAGATCGACCACGCGCCACCGGTGTCGGTCGTCGTGCCCGCGTACAACGAGGCCGCCAACATCGTCGCGGCGGTCACGTCGATCGTGGCGTCGAAGCACCCGGCCGAGGTGGAGGTCGTGGTCGTCGACGACGGGTCTTCGGATGGCACCGCCGAGTTGGTGGAGGGGTTGGGCCTGACCGGCGTGCGGGTGGTGCGGCAGGCCAACGCGGGCAAGCCGGCCGCGTTGAACGCCGGCATCGCGGCGGCCCGGCACGACACGTTGGTGCTGGTCGACGGCGACACGGTGTTCGAGCCGGACACGGTGGGCAAGGTCGTGCGGCCGTTGGGCCTGGACGGCGTGGGCGCGGTGTCGGGGAACGTGAAGGTCGCCAACCGGGGCGGCCTGTTCGGGCGGTGGCAGCACTTGGAGTACTGCGCCGGCTCCAACCTGGACCGGCAGATCCTGAACGCCCTGGGCTGCCTGCCGACCATCCCGGGCGCGATCGGCGCTTTCCGGCGAGAGGCCCTGGACGAGGTCGGCGGGATCAGCGCGGAAACCCTCGCCGAGGACACGGACGTCACGATGGCGATCACCCGCGCCGGGTGGCGGGTGGTGTACGAGCCGGGGGCTCGGGCGTGGACCGAGGTGCCGACGGGCGTGCGGGGGCTGTACCGACAGCGGTACCGGTGGTCCTACGGGACTTTCCAGTCGATGTGGAAGCACCGCGCGGCACGGGGTCGGATGGGTCGGCTGGGGTTGGCCTACCTGCTGCTGTTCCACGTCGTGCTGCCGTTGTTGGCGCCGGCCCTGGACGTTTATGTCGTCTATGGGGCTTTCATCGCCGATGCGCCTTGGGCGTTGGTGGTGTGGGCGCTGTTCTTGGTGATGCAGACGCTGAGTGCCGGGTATGCGCTGCGGTTGGACGGCGAGTCGCTGCGGCCGTTGTGGACTTTTCCGTTGCAGCAGCTGGCTTACCGGCAGCTGACGTACCTGGTGGTGGTGAAGTCGCTGGTCACCGCGCTGCACGGGACGCCGGTGCGGTGGCAGTCCGTCGGACGGACCGGACTCGCCGAAGTCGCGGCCCGGTGACGGCTCGGTCCGCCGGCGACCACGCGGCTGCCGGCGGACCAAGCCCCGGGACTACTCGATCACCTTGATGGCCCCCGCCGGGCACAGGTGGGCGGCCTCGCGGACCTCCCGTTCATGCCCGGCCGGAGACGCGTTCAGCAGGACGACCGTGCCGTCGTCCTCCGACTGGTCGAACACCTCCGGGTCGGTCAGGGCGCACATGCCCGAGCCGGCGCAGCGGTCCGGGTCCACCTCGACCTTCACGAGAACGCCACCGGCAGCTTGTGCACGCCGTAGATGGCCATGTCGTCCCTCATCGGCACCTCCGACGCCGGCACCGCGAGCCGCAGGTCCGGGAACTCGCGGAACAGCGCGTTGAAGCCCACGCGCATCTCGATGCGCGCCAACTGCTGGCCCAGGCACTGGTGCACGCCGTGCCCGAAGGCCACGTGGCCGGTCGCCGGCCGGTGGATGTCGAACTCGTCCGGCCGGTCGAACCTGGCCGGGTCGCGGTTGGCGGCCAGGACCGAGATGCTGACCGTCTCGCCGCCCTTGATGGTGACCCCGCCCAGTTCGACGTCCTCCAGGGCGACCCTGGACGTGCCGAACTGGACGATCGACAGGTACCGCATCAGCTCCTCGACCGTGTTGTCGATCAAGGACGGGTCTTGCTTCAACGCCGCCAGCTGGTCCGGGTGGTTCAGCAGGGTGAGCGTGCCGATGCCGAGCATGTTCGCGGTCGTCTCGTGGCCGGCGATGAGCAGGAGGAGTCCCATGTTGGTGACTTCCTCGTCGGTCAGCTCACCGGTCTCGATCAGGCCCGTGAGCATGTCGTCGCCGGGCTCGGTGTGCTTGCGCCGCACCAGGTCCGCGACGAAGTCCTCGACCCGCTCGAAGGCCGCCCTGATCTCCTCGAAGTCCTTGGTCAGGGTGAACGCGGACTTGGTGTCCCGTTGGAACGCCTCGCGGTCCTCGTAGGACACCCCCAGCAGCTCGCAGATCACCATCGAGGGCACCGGCAGCGCGAACGCCTCCACCAGGTCGACGCCCGGACCCTGGGCCCGCACGTCTTCCAGGTGGTCGCGCACGATGGCCTCGATCCGGGGGATGAGCTGGTTCATCCGCCGGACGGTGAACTGGCCGGTCAGCAGCCGCCGGTACTTGGCGTGCTCCTGGCCGTCCATGTTGATGAACATGCCCGGCTTGGCCGGCGGCTGTCGCGGGATCGGTTTGCCGCCCGCCCGGATCGGCGAGCGCTGGAGTTCGGCCCGGTTGCTGAACCGGTTGTCCGCCAGCACCTCCCGCGCGAGCGCGTGGCTGGTCACCAGCCAGCCCAGGCTGCCGTCCGGGAACGCGAGCCGGCTGATCGGCTCGGTCTCGCGCAACACCCCCAGTTCCGCGGGCGGGTCGAACGGTGAGCTGCGTGTGGTGGGCAGCTCGGGGTACAGAGTTTCGGTCATCTCGCACACCTCCCAGTGCGTCGGGGACCTACTTTGCAAGCTACAGAAGATTCACGAACCCGTGAAGTAAATAAGCCGTAAGTGAAGTGTGCTAGTACGAGATGTAGTAGGTGTGCTACAAACTGGCCGAGGACTTCGACAGGGGGAGGTGACGGTCTTGGTCATCGAAGTGCGCGACCTGCGGATGCGCTACGGCGCCGTGGACGTCCTGCACGGGGTGGACCTCACGGCCGAGCGCGGCGAGGTGGTCGCGCTGCTCGGGCCGAACGGGGCGGGCAAGACCACGACGATCGAGATCCTGGAGGGCTTCCGGATGCCCTCTGCGGGCCACATCCGGGTGCTGGGCGTCGACCCGGCCAAGGGGGACGAGCTGTGGCGCGCGAAGCTGGGCGTGGTGCTCCAGTCCTGGCGCGACCACGCCCGGTGGAAGGTCCGCGACCTGCTGGACCACCTCGGGCGGTACTACGCGCCCTACAGCACGCCCGAGCGGGTGCGGCCGTTCGACACCGACGAGCTGATCAAGACCGTCGGGCTGGAGGAGCACGCGCAGAAGAAGAGCGGCCGGCTGTCCGGCGGCCAGCGGCGCCGGCTGGACGTGGCGATCGGCATCGTCGGCAAGCCCGAGCTGCTGTTCCTGGACGAGCCGACCGCGGGGTTCGACCCGCACGCCCGCCGCGAGTTCCACGACCTGGTGCACCGGCTGTCCGACCTGGAGGGCATGACCATCCTGCTCACCACGCACGACCTGGCCGAGGCGGAGAAGCTCGCCGACCGCATCCTGGTGCTCGCGGGCGGCCGGATCATCGCCGACGGCAGTCCCGACCAGCTCAGCCGGCAGGTCGAGGGCCAGTCCGAGGTCCGCTGGACGCAGGACGGCGCGCGGCACGTGCACGCCACCGGCGACGCGACCGAGTTCGTGCGCACCCTGCTGTCCCAGCACCCCACGGGCATCACGGAGCTGGAGGTGCGGCGCAGCACCCTGGAGGACACGTACCTGGAGCTGGTGCAGCGGTTCGAGAGCGGCCAGATGGCCGGGCGGGAGGTGGCGGCGCTGTGAACCCCACGATCCACGCGGTCCGGCTCGGGTTCTCCCGCGGCTGGCTGGAGTTCCGCCACTCGCTGGGCAGCTCGGACCAGGTCTACAACATCCTGATCGCCATCGCCTACACGCTGGTCCTGTGGTTCCAGCACGACTCGGTGGTCGAGGGCAGCACGCTGTCGCTGGCGGCGTTGTCGCTGCCCAGCATGATCGGCGCGTCGGTCGCGTTCGGCGGCCTGGTCGGCCCGGCGGGCCAGCTCTCGCTCAACCGCGAGGACGGCACCCTGCTGCGCGCCAAGGCCGTGCCCAACGGCATGGTCGGGTACGTGGTGGGCCGGGTCGTGCAGACGTCCCTGGACATCTCCTTCGGGCTCGTCGTCGGCATCCTGCCCGCGCTGCTGCTGATCCCCGACCTCACCGAGGCGGGCCTGCTCGACTGGCTCGCCGTGGTGCCCGTGCTGCTGCTGGGCCTGGCCGCGACCCTGCCGTGGGGCGCCATCGCGGGGTCGATCGCGAAGACCCCGCAGGGCGCGATGGGCTTCACGATGCTGCCGATGATGGGCGTCGTGGCGATCTCGGGCATCTTCTACCCGATCCACGCCCTGCCGGGCTGGTTGCAGGGCCTGGGCCAGGTCTTCCCGGTGTACTGGGTGGGCGTGGGCGCGCGGTCGGCCCTGCTGCCCGACGCGGCGGCGGCCACGGAGATCGGCGGGTCGTGGCGCACGCTGGAGATGGTCGGCGTGCTGGGGGTGTGGGCGGTGGTCGGCTTCCTGCTCGCGCCTACGATCCTGCGTCGGATGGCTCGTCGCGAGTCGGGTGCGGACATGGAGCAGCGCAGGCAAGCCGCGTTGCAGAGGGGCATGGGGTGAGCGAAACCGTCTACAACCGAATCGCGATGCTGCGGGCGGAACGCGGCGTCTCCCGCCGGCAGCTCTCCGAGGCCCTGGGGATCCACTACCAGACCGTGGGCTACCTGGAGCGCGGCGAGTACAGCCCGAGCCTCTACCTGGCGCTGCGCATCGCGCAGTACTTCGAGGTGCCGGTGGAAGTGGTCTTCTCGACCGACCCGTTCCCCCGGCTGGGCAGCAGCGAACGATCCGCTTGAGACGGTTCTGAGGGGTCTGGGGCCGCGGCTTCCCGGTGGGGGCCGCGGCTTCCGGCTCACCGGCCGAACACCCCGCGCAGGGCCGTGCGGATGGCGGCGGTCAGTTCCGCCACGGACTCGGGGCTGCCGGGCTCCGGCGCGCCGAGCGCACCGGCGCCGACCAGGCGGTCGAACAGCAGTCCGTCGAGGAACGCCACCATCGCCCGGCCCTGCGCCTCGGCGTCCGGCACGCCGGCGCGGTCGAGCATCGCCCGCGCCATCTCCCGGGCCTTCGCGCCGTGGGCGAGGATGCCGCGCAGTTCCGGGTGGTGGGTGGCCTCCAGCAGGCACGCGTAGCGCGCGAGGGTCCGTTCCCGCGCGGTGGTCATCCACGCGTCCAGCACGTGGGCCATGCCGGCGGCCAGCGCGTCGAGGTCGGTGAGGTGCTCCAGCGCGGTGACGTCGAGCGCGTCCAGGTCCGCCAACCGCCGCACCACGCCTTCGACCAGGGCTTTGCGGGTGCGGAAGTACGCGGACGTCGACCCTTGCGGCAGACCCGCCTCCGCGTCCACCGCGCGGTGGGTCAGGCCCCGCATGCCCTTCGTCGCCACCACGTGCACGGCGGCGTCGGCGATGAGCGTCACGCGGTCCGACACACGACCACCTCCTTCTACAGCTGTAGAGTAGCTTCTACATCTGTAGAAGGGCGGCGGACGTGCGGGCAGCGGTCGTGGGGGGTGGGCTCGGTGGTGTCATGGCGGCGGTCGCACTGCGGAAGGTCGGGTGGGACGTGGTCGTCCTGGAGCGCGCCCCGGAATTCGGCGAGGTGGGCGCGGGGATCGGCCTGATGCCCAACGCGATGCGCGCGCTCGACGCGGTGGGCCTGGCCGACGAGGTGCGGCGGATCGGCACGCCCCGGGTGGCGGGCGGGGTGCGGGACCGGACGGGTCGGCCGTTGGTCGAGGTCGCCGCCGGGGACCACGTCGTCGCCGTGCACCGGGCCGACCTGCACCGGGTACTGCGCTCGGCGTTGCCGGAGCGGTGCCTAGTCACGGGTGTGGAGGTCACGTCCGTCGACGACCTCGACGCGGACCTCGTGGTCGGGGCGGACGGCATCCGCAGCCGCGTGCGCGAGGCGCTGTTCCCGGGCTTGCCCCGACCGGTCTACGCCGGCGCGACGGCGTGGCGGAGCGTGACGGCGGTGCCCTTCGCGCGTGAGCTCGCGATCGGGCAGACGCTCGGCCCCGGGACGGAGTTCGGCATCCTCCCGCTGGGCGACGACCGCGTCTACTGGTACGCCGCCACGCTCGCGCCGGCCGGGGGAACCTCGGCCGACGAACTGGCCGAGGTCCGGCGGCTGGTCGGGCACTGGCACCGCCCGATCGCCGACCTGCTGGACGCGACCCCTCCGGACACCGTGCTGCGCCACGACCTGCACGAGCTGCGCACCCCGCCGCCGTCCTACGTGCGCGGCCGGGTCGCGCTGCTCGGCGACGCCGCCCACGCCATGACCCCCTACCTGGGACAAGGGGCGTGCACGGCGATCGAGGACGGTGTCGTGCTCGCGGCGGCGCTGGCCCGGTTCGGCGCGGTACCCGAGGCGCTGGCCCACTACGACCGCGAGCGCCGGCCGCGCGGGCGGTCGGTGGCCCGGATGTCCCGGCTGGCCGGCCGGTTCGGGCACCGCCTGCGCCACCCGCTCGCCGTCGCCGCGCGCAACGCCGTCCTGCGTGCGGTGCCGGCGAGCGCGGCCGTCCGGGGGATGTCGACCTTCACCGGGTGGCGGGCTCCGGAGCTGTCACCCGATAGGTGAAAAATGCACTGTGGTGTAAATCACGGATCACCGGCGTGAGTCGAGCGGATAACGATCCAATATCACTCGTTTTCGCAGATTCCTCACGCTTTTGCCGTATCAAGCACTCACGGTGCGGCACCGATCGCCGGCCGTGTCGGGCTTCGGGTGCCCGACACGGCGGTGCACCGACCACGAACGTGCAACTACGGTGTCGCGGCATGGCCCCCGTCCCCGCGTGTCCGACTGAAGCCATCCCCCTGCGCGCCACCGCCACCGCCGGCGCCGTCGACCTCGCCGAGGCCGAGGACTTCATCCGCCTGCACCACTCCGAGCACCCCGACCTCGGCCCGGTCGAGGACCGCCTGGCCGAGGTCCACGCCGAGGTCGCCGCGACCGGCACCTACCGGCACACCGGGGCCGAACTGACCTTCGGCGCGCGCGTGGCGTGGCGCAACAGCGCGCGCTGCATCGGCCGGCTGTACTGGCACAGCCTCAAGGTCCGCGACCTGCGCGACCTTCGCGACCCCAAGGAGGTCGCCGACGAGTGCGTCGAGCACCTCAAGCTCGCCACCAACGGCGGCAAGGTCCGGCCCGTGATCACCGTGTTCGCCCCCGACGAGCCCGGCCAGCCCGGCCCGCGCATCCGCAACGAGCAGCTGGTCCGCTACGCGGGCTACCGCGGCCCGGACGGCGGCGTCCTGGGCGACCGCCGCAACGCCGACCTGACCGACCACGCCATCGGCATGGGCTGGCGCCCCCCGGCCGAACGCGGCCCGTTCGACGTGCTGCCGCTGGTCGTCGAACGCGAGGACGCCGAGCCGTACCTGCTGGAACTGCCCCGGGACGCGGTCCTGGAGGTGCCGATCAGCCACCCCGAGTACCCGTGGCTGGCCGCCCTGGGGTTGAAGTGGCACGCCGTGCCGGCCATCAGCAACATGCGCCTGCGCATCGGCGGCGTGGACTACCCGGCGGCCCCGTTCAACGGCTGGTACATGGGCACGGAGATCGGCGCGCGCAACTTCGCCGACGCCGACCGCTACGACCTGCTGCCGTACCTGGGCAAGCGGATGGGCCTGGACACCTCCAGGGTGCAGACCCTGTGGCGGGACCGGGTCCTGGTCGAGCTGAACCGGGCAGTGCTGCACTCGTTCGCGGAGGCGGGGGTGACCATCACCGACCACCACACCGAGTCCGACCGGTTCCTCACGCACCTGAAGAAGGAGGAGGCGGCGGGGCGCAGCTGCCCGGCGGACTGGACGTGGATCGTGCCGCCGATGTCGAGCGGGATCACCAGCGTGTTCCACCGGTACTACGACAAGCGGGAACTGGTGCCCAACTTCTTCCCCGGCGACACCAAGGGCGTGTGCCCGGTCATCCACTAGCCGCCGCCCGCCGTACGCCCGTCCGGTTAAAGTCAACCGTGGATGTGGTGTGGATCACCTTTGATCGACTAGTGTGACTCTCCGTGAGAGTGGGCATCCCCGCGGAGTCGCGGCCCGCCGAGCGCCGCGTAGCCGGTCTACCGGAAACGGTGACCACGCTGATCGGCGCCGGTCTCGCGGTGGACGTGCAGTCCGGGGCGGGCGTGCACGCCCACGCCTCGGACGCGTCCTACCGGTCGGCCGGCGCCGAGATCGTTCCCGACCACCCCGCAGGGACCACCGAGGTCGTGGTCTCCGTGCAGCCGCTCGACGTCGAGCAGGCCAGAAAGCTGCGCGAGGGCGACATCACCGTCAGCTTCCTCCAACCGTCCACCGAACTGGACCTGGTGCGGGTCCTGGCCGAGCGCGGGGTCACCGCGTTCAGCCTCGACCTGCTGCCGCGCGTGACGAGAGCGCAGAGCGCCGACGCGTTGTCCTCCCAGGCCCTGGTGGCGGGTTACCGCGCGGTCCTCATCGCCGCGCAGCACCTGCCGCGCTTCCTGCCCATGTTCACCACCGCCGCGGGCACCGTCCCGCCTGCCAAGGTCCTGGTGCTCGGCGCTGGAGTGGCGGGGTTGCAGGCGATCGCCACGTCTCGCCGGCTCGGCGCCGTGGTCGAGGCCTACGACGTGCGCCGGGCCGCCGCCGAGGAGGTGCGCAGCCTCGGCGCGAAGTTCCTGGAGTTGGAACTGGAGTCCCAGGACGGCGTGTACGCGTCCGTGCAGTCCGAGCAGTTCCTGGAACGCCAACGGGAACTCATCGCCGAACGGGTCGCCCAGAGCGACGTGGTGATCTCCACGGCCGCCATCCCCGGCCGCAAGGCCCCGGTCCTGGTCACCACCGACATGCTCAAGGCCATGCCCCCCGGCTCGGTCGTGGTGGACCTGGCCGCCGAGTCGGGCGGCAACGTCGTCGGGTCCCGGCCCGGCGAGGACGTGTGGGTCGGCGAGGTCCTTGTGCACGGGGCGCGGAACGTGCCCAGCGGCATGCCGGTCCACGCCAGCCGCCTCTACGCCCGCAACGTGGCCAATTTCCTGGGCCTGATGACGCAGGACGGGCAGGTCGTCCCGAACCTGGACGACGAGGTGCTGAACGGGGCCTGCCTCACCCACGCCGGAGAGGTCCGGCACGCGCCCACCAGGGAGCTGCTGTGATCGAACTGCTGACGATCTTCATCCTGGCCGTGTTCGTGGGCTTCGAGGTGGTCTCGAAGGTCTCGACGATCCTGCACACCCCGCTGATGTCCGGCGCCAACGCCATCCACGGCGTGATCCTCGTGGGCGCGATCCTGATCACCGGCCAGGCCGAGGGCGGGATCGAGCTGGTGCTCGGCCTGCTGGCGGTCTTCCTGGCCACGGTCAACGTGGTCGGCGGCTTCGTGGTGACCGACCGGATGCTGGAGATGTTCAAGGGGCACAAGCGATGAACTGGGTCCAGCTCGCCTACCTGGCCGCCGCGCTGTGCTTCATCCTGGCGCTCAAGGGCCTCAGCACCCCTCGGTACGCCCGCGCCGGCAACCTGGTCGGCGCGGCGGGCATGGCGCTGGCCGTGATCACCGCGTTGTTCTCGGTGTCGCACAACCTGGTCCTCATCCTGGTCGCGGTGGCCGCCGGCACGGTCGTGGGCATCCCTGCGGCCCGCCAGGTGAAGATGACCGCCATCCCGCAGATGGTGGCCCTGTTCAACGGCGTCGGCGGCGCGGCGGCGGCGTTGGTGGCACTGACCGAGTTCCTGGAAGTCGCCGACGGCGGCGTGCTGTTCGACGTGGCCACTGTGCTCACGGTGCTGATCGGATCGGTCAGCTTCTCGGGCAGCGTGGTGACCTTCCTGAAGTTGCAGGAGATCATGACGACCCGCCCGGTCCTGCTGCCCGCTGGCCAGGTCGTCAGCATCGCGGTCGCGGCGGCGAGCGGCCTGCTGGCACTGGCGGTGCTGTTCACCGACTCCAACGCCTTGCTGGTGCTGCTGGCCTTGGCGGGCTTGGCACTGGGCGTGCTGTTCGTGCTGCCGGTGGGTGGCGCGGACGTGCCGATCGCGATCTCCCTCTTGAACGCCTTCACCGGCCTGGCCGTGGCTGCATCGGGTTACGTCCTCGGCAACACCCTGCTGATCGTCGCCGGCACCCTGGTGGGCGCGTCCGGCACCATCCTGACCCGTTTGATGGCCCAGGCGATGGGTCGGCCTTTGACCAACATCCTGTTCGGTGCCTTCAAGGCCGCTCCGCCGACCGCTGGTGGGGGTGAGCAGCGGTCTGTGCGGTCCGGGACGGTGGAGGATGTCGCCATCCTGCTCGGGTACGCGCATTCGGTGCTTGTCGTGCCGGGGTACGGCTTGGCGGTCGCTCAGGCCCAACACGCGGCTCGGGAGCTGACACAGTTGCTGGAGTCACGCGGGATCTCGGTGGACTACGGCATCCACCCGGTGGCGGGGCGGATGCCGGGGCACATGAACGTGCTGCTGGCGGAGGCGGACGTGCCTTATGAGCGGTTGAAGGAACTGGACGACGTCAACCCCGGCATGGGCAGTGTCGACGTGGTGTTGGTGGTGGGGGCCAACGACGTGGTCAACCCGGGGGCGCGGGATGAGCCGTCCAGTCCGATCTATGGGATGCCGATTTTTGATGTGGACAAGGCCAAGTCGGTGGTGTTCATGAAGCGCTCGATGCGGCCGGGGTTTGCGGGGGTGGACAACGATCTGTTGTACAACCCGAAGACGACGTTGCTGTTCGGGGATGCGAAGGACTCCCTGACCAAGCTTCTGGCAGCGGTAAAGTCGCTCTGACTCGCGAGCTTTCCCGCGCGCAGCGCGGTCGTTCGCGCGCGGAGCGCGCGGTAGGTGTTACCTACAAGTGGAGGGCCTCGGTTCCCCCACCGTATGGCCTGCCCGAA
>NZ_JBBEGC010000116.1:0-23026 GCF_037401995.1 Saccharothrix sp. CCNWYY140 | reverse complement strand
TAGCCCTTCGGGCAGGCCATACGGGGATGACGGAAGAAGCCCAAGTTGGGAGGTCTGCTGCGCGAGCTTCGTGAAAAGCGCGCCCTGCGGACGCGAAGGGTTGTGTGTGTGGCGAAGAGCTTGCCCTGCGTCTCTGCCCTCGTCTAGGGGAAGGTGACGGTGACGACGAGGCCGCCGCCTTCCCGCGGCACTGCCGTCACCGCGGCGTCGTGGGCCGAGGCGATGGCCTGCACGATGGACAGCCCGAGCCCCAACCCCTCCCCCGACCGGGCACGACCGCCCCGGTGGAAGGGCTCGAAGAGCCGGTCCGCCTCCGTGACCACGGGACCGGTGTTGGTCACCGTCAGCACGCCGCCGCCGCAGGTCACCTCCACCCACCCGCCGGGCACGTTGTGGCGCAAGGCGTTGTCCACCAGGTTTGCCACCAGTCGTTCTGTCAGCGCCCGGTGGCCCGCGACCGGTGACGGGGCGATCGACGCCCGCACCTCCGCATCCCCGGTACGGCGCACCGCGACCACCTCCTCCACGACCTCACCCAAGTCGAACGGGCGGCGGACGTCGATGCCGGCGTGGCTGCGTGCCAGGGTCAGCAGAGCCTCGATCAGCCGTTCCTGCTGCGCGCCGGCGGCCAGCACGCGTTCGTGCGCTGCCCGTAGCGTGGCCACCGTCGCGTCCGGGTCGTCCAGAGCCACCTGGCCGATCGCCCGTTGCCGCGCCAGCGGGGTGCGCAGTTCGTGGGACGCGTTGGCCACGAACTGGCGTTGGGCCCGGAACGACTCCTCCAGGCGGACCAGCAGTTCGTCGAAGGTGTCCCCGAGCTCTTTCAGCTCGTCGTCGGGGCCGGGTAGGGCCAGGCGGCGGTGCAGGTTGGTTGCCGAGATCTGGCGGGCGGTGGTCGTGATCGTGCGCAGGCGGTGCAGGATGCGGCCGGCTACCAGCCAGCCCAGGGCCAGCGCGAGCACCAGTACCAGGGCCAGCGCGAAACCGGACTGGACCATCATCTGGTACAGGACGTCTTCTCGTTGCGCGACAAGGGCTTGCTCGGCCTTCACGAAGACGTGCATGGCCTCGCCGGTGAGCGTGGGGGTTCCAGGCCGGCCCGGGAGTGGGACCAGGCGGTCGATCGGGGTAAGGGCGTGTGAGACCAGGACATAGGTGACGGTCAGCACCGTCGCCCCGCACAGCAGGAAGAGCCCGCCGTACAACAACGTCAGCCGCAGCCGCACGGTCCGCCGCCGCAGCAGCTGCCCCCGACGGCGCATCAGATCCGGTATCCGCTCTTGGCGACCGTCTCGATCAGCGGCGGGTCGCCGAGCTTCGCACGGAGTCGGCTCATGGTGATCTTCACCGCGTGCGTGAACGGGTCCGCGGCCTCGTCCCACACCCGTTCCAGCAGCTCCTCCGCCGACACCGCCCGCCCCTGCGCGGCCAGCAACACCTCCAGCACCCCGAACTCCTTCGGCGCCAGCTCCAGCACCCGGTCACCGCGGGCGGCGCGGCGGCGGGCCGTGTCGACGACCAGGTCGGCGTGCCGCAGGACCGGTGGCGCTACCGGGTGCGCCCGCCGGGCCAGCGCGCCGATCCGGGCGACCAACGCGCGGAAGTCGAACGGCTTGGGCAGGTAGTCGTCCGCGCCCAGGCCGAGCCCGTCGACCAGGTCGTCGGTCGTGGCCGCCGCGGTCAGCATGAGGATCCGGCTGCGGCACCCCGCCTCGACCAGCCGCGCGCACACGTCGTCGCCGTGCGTCCCAGGCAGGTCGCGGTCCAGCACGACCACGTCGTAGTCGGTGCGCAGCGCGCGTTCCAGCCCGCTGGTCCCGTCCAGCGCGACGTCCACGGCCACGTGCGCCCGCCGCAGCCCGGTCGCGACCGTGTGGGCCATCTCCTCGTCGTCCTCCACCACCAGTACCCGCACGCGCGCCAGTATCGCCGGCCCGGGGTTTCGTCGACGTTTCGTCGCCGCTGAAACCACCCCGAAACCCACTCCCCGCTAGAACTCGCACCGCCACTTTTTTCGCACCACAGGGGGTTTTCCCGTGAAGAGAACGTTCACCGCCGGCGCTGCGGCGCTGGCCGTGGCGGTCACGCTGCTCGGTGTCGCGGCGGGTGCGCCGTCCGCCAACGAACAGGCCGAGGCCGCGGCACGGCCGCCGGCGTGCGCCCGCCCCAACCCGGACCAGCCGCCGCCCGCGCCGGGGCCGACGACGGCCACCACGGTGGGCCAGGCCTACTACTGCATCCTCGACAACTACTACAGCGGCCCGGTGCTGGACAGCCGCGACCTCCTGGTGCCCGCGTTCGCCGCGCTCACCCAGGAACTCCAGCGCCGCGGCCTCGACCAGCCCCACGCCACGCTGCCCGCGCTGACCGGCCGCAAGGACGCCGACTGGGCCGCGTTCGCCAAGCTCTACCGGCGGATCGCCGACGCGCTCCCCGACGACGACGCCCGCAAGGCGATCGGGCACGCCGCCATCAAGGCGATGGTCGGGTCGTTGCACGACAACCACGCCCGGTTCCTGAGCGGGTTCGTCGCGAACCTCTACGGGCTGGACCTGTCCCCGATCGTCGGACCGGGCGACATCGACCCGGTGAGCGCCGAACCGGCGTACGTCCTGCGCCTCAACCCCGGCGGTCCGGCCGAGAAGGCGGGCGTGAAGCTGGGCGACGAGGTCGTGGCGATCAACGGGGCTCCCTTGTACAGCAACGGTGTCCTGAACGAGGGTGTGCTCAAGTCGCTGTCCGCCGGCGGTCCGGGGTCCTCGGCGGAGTTCACCGTCCGCCGCCCGGCCACCGGCGAAACCCTCACCCTCACCGCCACCGCGGCCCAGTCCCCGCCCTCCCGGCCGGGCGTCACCTCGCGCCTGGTGGACGGGACCATCGCCTACGTCAGCCTGCCCGGCTTCGCCCCCGACCTGGCCGACCAGGTCCTCGCCGCCATCGCCGAGCTGCGCAAGACGGCCCAGCTGCGGGGTGTCGTCCTCGACCTGCGCGGCAACGGCGGTGGCAGCCCGCAGGCCGTGTCCAAGCTGCTCGGCGCGCTGGCGCACGGCAAGATCACCAGCTACTGGTGCGATGTGAAGGGCAACTGCACCCCGAACCGCACGGACGACTCCGTGGAGCTGCTGAACCTGCCGTTCGTGGCCCTGACCGACCGCCGCTGCGCGTCGGCGTGCGACTCGTTCTCCAGCGCGGTGAAGGACCTGAAGCTGGGCACCCTGGTCGGCACCCGCACGGCCGGCGCGGTCTCCGGCCCCGGCGAGCCCTTCGCCCTGGACAACGGCACCGCGCTGATGCTGCCGAGGTTCCACGAGATCGCCGCGAACAAGGAGATCGTGGACACCATCGGCGTCGCCCCGGACCACTACGCGCCCCTCACGGCAGCCGACCTCTCCGCCGGCCGTGACCCTGGCTTGGACAAGGCGGTGTCGCTGCTCTGACACCCGAGCGGAGCCGGGCCGGCCTGCCGCCCAGCCCGGCTCCGCTCTCCTGATCAGTTCGTGACGAGGTTCCCGGAGCCGACGACGTAGTTCTCGACGCTGCCCGCCGGGAACCCGTACCGGTCGCACACCGCGTTCGCCTCCGCCGTCCAGCCAAGGCGCCGATAGGCCCACACCAACGCCAGCGCACACCTCCGCACCTCGTAGAACCCGTCGTCCTGGCGGAGTTCCCCTTGGCGGACGGCCAACGCCTTGCCCAGCACGGTGATCGACTCCACCCGCCGCTCACAGGCGAGCGACAAGCCGTGCCGCAGGAAGGCGTTCGCACGGTTGGGCGGCTCGTCGTCACGCCTCAGCTCGACGATCCGAGCGGTGTCGGTGACCGCGTCCCGGAAGTGGCCGGCGGCGAGGTCGTTCTCGCCCCGGCCCTCCGCGGCGAGACCACGGCGCTGGTGCAGCCAGGCCAGCACGAGCCGCGCGCGTTGTGGCCGCAGACCGTCGTAACCGTAGGCCACCGCCCAGGTGTCGAGCGCCGAGCGGGCGAGTTCCTCGGCTTCCGCGAGTGCCGAGTCGTCCCCTGATTCGAGCAGCGTGACGGCGAGGTTGTTGCTCACCGACGCCAGTTGCAGGCGTCCTGCGGTCGGCGCGATGGAGGTCCGCCGGGACAGTATCTCGCGCCTCAGCTCGATCGACCGGTGCACGTCACCGGCCCGCAGCGCGGAGTACCCCAGGCTCTCCAACGCTTCCAGCGTGAGGTGGTGGGTCTTGCCGAGGTGCCTCTCGCAGTGCAGCGCCAACTCGTCCATCACGGCGATCGCCCGCGGGTAGTCGCCTTCTTGGGCGGCGGCGGAGTAGCGCGCGTTGAGCAGGTCGCGTCGCGCGATCGGCGACATCATGACCTTCTTCGCCAACTCGTCGCACTCGCCCAGCAACCGCAGCGCCGAGCTGTACGCGTCGACGTCCTCTCGACGCAGCCTGCTCATCGCCAGCGCGCAGCGCGCCCTGATCCGGATGTCGAACCCGGTCCCGAGGTGGTCTTCCGCCAGTTCCAGGGCCTTGCGTGCGTTGGCCTCGCCGGCGGCGCGGCTGACCTCCGTGCGACGAGCAGCGCTCAACTCCAGGTGGCATTCGACAAGCCGGGTCCACGGGACGGGGTCGCTCCGCGACAGCCACTCGATCGCCGAGGACAGGTGGCGGATCGTGTCCAACCGGCGGTGTTCGTGTCGCGCCCGTGCGGCCAACTCCGTCGCACTGCCCGCCGCGGCAACCACGTCGTCTTCCAGGCCCGACTCGGCAAGCGTCACGTGCAGCGCCACGAGGGTGTTGCGGACCAGGCTGTCACCGTCTTCCCGACGCAGCACGGCTTTGATCGCTCGCAGCGCGGCGTGCTTGACGTCGTTCAGCTGGGCGCGCGAGAGCACATGCGGGGCTTGCGAAAGCGCGTGGTCGTGCCGCATCCGCTCGGCGAACTCGATCACCCTCGCCGAACCGTTGGCCGAACGCACCCACCCGGAGTCGAGCGCGTGCTGCGATCCGGACAACGGTCCGACCACCCGAAGGCACTCCTCCAGCACCTCGGCCACCAACGTCTCACCGAGCAGCGCCGCGACGCACAGCACCTGCTGCACACCCACGGGCAGGCTTTCCCAGTGCTCGGTGAGGAGGTCGCCCAGGGTCCCGCCCAGTTCGGCGATCTCCTCCCGGGCCAACGCGATCCGACCGTCGCCGATCGTCGACAGGACACGCGGCGTGTTGAGCATCAGGCGCAGCGCGTACGGGTTGCCGTCCACCCGGTCCGCCAGCAGGTGGACCGTGCCGAGATCCGTGCGCGGGTGGCACCAGAGCAGGAACTCCGCGAGGTCGCCACTGCTCAGCTTGGCCAGTTCCACCGTCGTGACGCCGTCCCGACCGGAGAACCGCCCGAGCAACCGCTGGAACTGGTTCGGCGCGCCGTTCGCGAAGGACCAGGTCGTGGCGATGAACAACACCGGGCACCGCAGCAGGAACGCCTCCTCGATGAACTCCACCGTGGATTTGTCCAGGTCGTGGGCATCGTCGAGCACCACGACGGCCGGCAGACCCCACCGGGCCAGCACCGCCGCCACCTCCGCCGGGCCGGCCGTGCCCCGAGTCGCCGCCTCACCCCGGTGGTCGTCGATCTGCTCGATCAGCGCGGGCAGGGCCGGTGCGGGTGACTTGTCGCTGAGTCGCCCGGAGGCGACGGCCAGCCACAGCCAATCCGGACCTGGGCCGCCGCTCGCCACCACCTTCGGCCGGATCGCCTTGCGTGCCGCGACCAGTTCCACAGTGCTGCCGCCGGACACCTCGCCGACGATGGACTCCGGCCAGTACGCGGGGGCCGCCTGCGCCTCCGCGAGGCTGCGGTAGAACTCTTGGACGATCCGGGTCTTCCCCCACCCCGGCGGAGAGACGTAGACGACCATCCGCGTCGCCCGATCACGTCGCAGCTCCTCGAACTGCCCACGCAACCGGGCCACCTCGGCTCGCCGCTCCGCACCCACGAACACGCGGCCTCCCCTGACGTCACGACGCGTGCTTGGTAGTCGTGACGTCACTGCGGGACGTTACGGAGACGGCGTGGTCAGGAAGGCCTCGACGACCTCCTGCACACGCAGCGCAGACGGGAAGTCGGCCAGTTCGCGCGGGTGTCGGCCGGCGATGGCCTGGGCGAAGTGCGACAGCCTGGTCGCCTCCGAACCCCTGGGGCCGGGAGGGTCCACCGGGGTCCAGTCGCCGCCCTCCGAAACCAGCAGCTCGCCCCAGTTGCGCAGCATGTAGGACCGCTTCGAGCCCCACAGCACCCACTCGTACAGCTCCGGCCCCGCGATGCCGGAGAAGGCGGACACGTGCACAGGGACACCACCGGCGCGCAGGAAACCACGTGCGGCCACCTCGCTCGCCCCGGGGTCGTCGAGCGGGCGGTCCACGCTGACGTCGACCGGGGTCAGCGGGCCGAGCAGGCGGTCGGTCAGGTAGACGAAGTGGGACAGCACCTCGCGGACGAAGCCGCCCTGCTCGGCGCGTGCCAGCCAGGTCGCGTGGGACTGGAAGTGCCGGGGCCAGCGCGGGAAGTGCAGGCGGAGGTCGACGCCCCGGACCTCGCCGACCTCGGTCAGCCGGCGCTCCACCTCCAGCACGCCGTCGCGGTCGGACAGGGCGAAGTTCACCGCCGCCGCGACGCCGTGCCGGGCGACGGCTTCGACCATGCGCCGACCGTCGGCCAGGTCCACCGCCAGCGGTTTCTCGCAGAACACCGCCTTGCCCGCGGTGATGGCGGCGACCACCTGCTCGGCGTGGAAGGCGGGCGGGGTGGCGAAGTAGACCGCGTCCACGTCGGTGCCCTCGACCACCTCCGCCAAGTCGCGCGCGAACGCGACGGTGGGGTGTGCCGCGCGCACGCGGTCCTCGGCGGCCGGGTCCACGTCGAAGACGCGCACCACGGTGAACTCGGGGTGGGTGGCGGCGACGCGGAGCACCTCGGCGCCCATCGCACCGAGCCCGACGACACCCAGACGAACAGGAGCTGGCATGTGGCCCAGTCTTTCCCCCGGCGTTCAGCCGACGCAAATCACCTGTTGGCGGGAGTCCGGTTCGCCGCGTACCGGATGCCGCCGAGCAGCAGGGACCGGAAGTCCGGGTCGGCGAAGATCTCGGCTGTGTGCCCGCTGCCGGTGTAGAACGACCGCCCCTCGCCCACGGTCTTGCACCACGTGTGGGGGTGGTCGGAACCCATCATGCCGCCCGAGTACGTCGACTCATCCACAGTGGACAGGACCTGAACGGTGTCACGGGGGTTCGTGCGGTAGTCGTACCACTCGTCGGTGAGGACCCAGGTCGACGGGAGGTGCGCGGTGGCCGGGTGCGCGTGGTCCTCCACCCGGACCGTCGCACGCTGGACCTCCGGGTGCGACGCGAAGTGCGCGCCGACCAGCTCGGCGTAGAAGGGCCAGTCGTACTCGGTGTCGGCGGCCGAGTGGATGCCGACGAACCCGCCACCGGCCCGGATGTAGGACTCGAACGCGCTCTTCTGCTCCGCGTCGAGCACCTCCCCCGTGGTGTTGAGGAACACCACCACCTCGTACCGGGCGAGGCTGTCGGGAGTGAAGCGGCCCGAGTCCTCCGTGACCGCCACGGTGAAGCCGCAAGCCGCGCCGAGCAGCCGGATCGCCTGGACGCCGGCCGGGATCGAGTCGTGCCGGTAGCCGGTGGTCTTGGAGAACACCAGCACGTTGTACGGCTCTGTCATGTCTTCATCCTCCACGAGTCCGGGCCGGCCCCCTGGGAACAGGGTGCCGGCCCGGACCGTCAGGCGATCAGCGTTGGAGCGTCAGCACGCCCGGTCGCCACGGCAGCATGTTGTAGTCGCCGCCCGCGCTCGGGTTCTTGCCCTGGTAGAGGAACTGCATGTTGCAGGGGTCGATCGTCTTGGTCTGGTCGGGGTTGGTGCGCAGGATGTCACCGTGGCTGATGTCGTTCGTCCAGGTGGCACCGCTGTTCGCCTTGCCCGCGAACGGGTTGCCCTCGCTCGCCGCCTGCGGGGTCCACGAACCGCTCAGGCTGTTGGAGGTGAACGAGCGGAAGTAGCGCCCGTTGGCCCCGATCGCCTCGACGATCATCAGGTACTGGTTCTGGTCCTTGACCTTGTAGACCTCGACCGCTTCGAACAGGTTGTTCGTGCTGTCCGTCATGATCGTGGTGTAGCTCGAGCCGAAGTTGCCGGGGAAGTTGCCGATCGGCATGCTCGCCCGGTAGATGCGGCCGTTGTCACCGGCGAAGAACAGGTACATGTTCGTGCCGTCCGCGATCAGCGTCTGGTCGATCGGGCCGGTGTTGGAGTTCGAGATGCTGCCGGTGAACAGGGCCTGCGGAGCCGACCAGCCGTTGGGGTTGGTCGGGTCGGTCGACGTCCGGTAGCTGAACGCGGTGCTGCCCCACTGGTAGGCCAACACCCAGATGTTCTTCGGGGCGAAGTACAGCAGCGTGGGCGCCACCGTGCCGGAGTTCATCCCCTGCTGGGGCGCCGAAGCCATGTCGGACCAGTTCGCGAAGGTCCCGAAGTTCATCGAGCCGTACTGGCCCGACGTGTTGACCGTGGACCCGTAGACCAGGTGCCGACCGTTGTGCATGACGGTGGTGAAATCCTTGAGCGACACCCAACCCGACCTCGGGTTGGCCAGCACGCCCGTGGACGACCAGCGGTAGGTCGACGGCAGCGAGCAGCCCGGCTGGCCGGTGCCCACGCGGACGAGCTGCCACTGCTGGTTGGACCCGTTCCAGTCGCTGTACTGCACGACCGGCGCGCCGTCGGTGGTCGCCGCGCCCTGGACCTCGACGGCCTTGCCGCTGTTGCGGTTGATCAGCCGGACGTAACCGCTGTCGGAGTCGGCCAGGCGGAACTGCTGGTTGGCCCCGCCGTTGTCGGTCCACTGCTGGATCCGCGCGCCGTCGGCAGTGGACTTGCTGGTCACGTCGAGGACCTTGCCGGAGTTCTTCGACTTCAGCCGGTAGTAGCCGCCGCCGGAGTCCACGAACTGCCACTGCTGGTTGGCGCCGTCGTGGCGGGCGTACTGCTGGATCGCCGCGCCGTCGGCGGTGGACGCACTGGACACGTCGATCGCCTTGCCGCTGTTGCGGTTGACCAGCACGTACCACGCGGTCGTGTCGACGGTAGCCGCCGACGCCGCACCGGTGTTGAGCGCGACCGCCGAGGAGGCCGCGAGCACGGTCGCGAACACGGCGATCAACGCGGACGCCCCACGGCCGCGCCGGACACGAGGACGTGACCCGGTCGGCGGCGCTTGGCCCATCGATCTCACGGTGGTTCTCCTTCGGTGGATTGTTAGCGCTAACATTTCTTAAGTTTCGGTCAATGTAACGAGTCGCACCGCCTCCGTCAACGACGACCGCAACCCACCCTGCGCGATCCCGCCCAGCACCCCGACCTGCGACGTTGTCGAACGCCATTCGACAACGACCCCATCGACGACCACTCGCTCCGGACCGCCGACTGTGGCTCGGACTGGCCCCGGTAACCGAAACGACATATGTCTAGACCGAAACATTCGAAGCGCAAGACGCCAGTCCCACGCAGTGAACTCGGCGAACGTGCGCGGACGGCACGCCTTGTGCCCAGCCGCGCTCCGGCAGGCGAAGTTCGCCCGCACGCACGGCATCGGCGAAAAGCCCTCGCTGAAGTTCTGCGCGAACCAGCCCGACCGGCTGATCGTCCACTCCAGACCGTGGCGTCGATCGCCCGCAAGGTCGGCTACGCCACCGCTTTCGCCCTGAGCGTGGCCTTCAAACGCCTACACGCACCCGCCCCACCGACTACCGCCGCAACAGCCTGCTCACGGCTCGTCGACCGTGATGACAACCTTGGCCCGAGCGTGCTCCAGCTCGAGGTACCGAACCGCCTCGGCCGCCTCGGGCAACGAGTAGGTCCGATCGACAACGGGCACGACCGCACCGGACTCGGCCCACCCGGCCAGTGTCTCCAGGTTCTCCCGACTGGTCTCGGTGTTCAGCATGACCATCCGCTGCCGGACGAACCACGACACCAGCAGGGCCTTGATGGTCAACCCCATCGGCCCAACCAAGCTGCCGCCGTCCGACACCCCACCACCAGACAGCACCAACGTCCCCGAGGGCGTCAACACCCGCCGAAGATCGCCCAACGACCGGTTCCCCACCAGGTCGAACACCAGGTCGTAACGCCGCCCGCCCAAGGCAAAGTCCTCTTTGGTGTAGTCCACAACATGGTCCACACCGATGGACCGAAGCAGCTCCACGTTCCGCGTGCTGCACACCCCAGTCACCTCAGCACCAAGGTGCTTGGCGATCTGCACGGCAAACGTCCCCACACCCCCCGACGCCCCGTTGACCAACACCCGCTGCCCAGGCCCAACCCTCCCCACATCCCGCACCCCGAGCAGGGCAGTATTCCCCGCCAACGGAATAGCCGCCGCCTGCTCAAACGTCAGCCCAGCCGGCTTGCGCGCCACAACCTCCTCGGGAGCACACACGTACTCGGCAAAGGCCCCATCAGCAAACCCAAGATCCCCAAACACCTCATCCCCAGGCCGCACACGGGTCACCCGCCCACCCACCGCCACAACCCGCCCAGCAAAGTCCCGCCCCCGAACCCTCCGCTTGGGCCCAGACCACCCGAACGCCGCCGGCATCACCAGCCGAGCCAACCGAGGGTCCCCACGCATGATGTGCCAGTCAGCAGCATTGACCGAGGCAGCATGCACCCGCACCAACACCTCGCCCTCGGCAGGCACAGGCTGCTCAACGTCCTCCAGCCGTAAGAGGTCGGAAGAGCCGTACCGATCCTGAACGATCGCCTTCATGGAAGCCTCCGCAACGCACACGAGCCCGCACAGAACATCGGCCAACCTGCCGGAAGCGTCAGCACCTGCGGCGACAGTAGGACCACACCACCACCCCAGTCATCAGGGACAAGCCCTAGGGGGCCACACCCCCACCTCACCCTCCGCCCACTCCGCGCGCAGCGCGTGCTCTTCGGCGAAGCCGGCGAGTGGGCAGTCCGCCGGGGAGGACACAACTCAACTTGGGCTTCTTGCTTGTGTCATCCCCGTATGGCCTGCCCGAAGGGCTACCACAGATTTCCCTGGGTGCAGCCGAAAGTTTTTGCGAGGAACGAGCAAAAAGTTTTAGCGGCACCCAGGGAAATCTGTGGTTGGCTTTGCCAGGCCATGCGGGGATGACACAAGCAAGAAGCCCCCGCAGTTGCAGTTGGGTCATCCTTGGCGGTCTGCCCGCCGGCGAGGCGCTTTTGATCTTTGAACGGAACGCTCCCCACACTGCACGCGGGGGCTTGTCGGCTAGCGGACCGATTGGGGGAACCGCAGGATGCCGTCCGGGTCGTACCGCCGTGCCACTGCGCGCAGCCGTGGAAGGTTGTGCCGGTACGCCGTCGCAGCCCAATCCTCTTGCAGCGGATCCAAGTAATTGATGTACGTGCCAGTGCCGATCAACCCAGCCAAGGCCGACTGCGCCTCATCTACCTCTCGAGTCACCTCCTCCTCCGGCAGAGCGCCGACGTTGGCGAAAACCTCCACCGACGTTGGCGCGCCCCGGTGCGGGTAGGCAGTGTCAGTCGGTCCTCTGTGGTCGATTGCGCCGCCCAGAGCACCCACGATCAACAACGCGCTCTGCTTGTCCCGCAACGTGTCCGCGATGGCTGCCGAATCGTCCCACCCACCCTCCGCAATGCGCGATGAGGCACGGAAAGCGTTGCGAGGCGGATGGCCACCGGTCATGATGCTGATCGCGGTCGGGTAGTCGACCTCTGCGTGCTCCAAGGGGGCGTCCAACCCAGCGTCGGCCAGCAACCGACCGATTTCCGCTTGCAGCAGACCAGCCGGGCCTACCGCGCAACCAGTCAGGTCCACCGCGCCATCAGGCATGACCACGCAAACGCTCGACAACTCCTCCGGCCCTGCGACGCTCCACGGCTGCCACGCACCGAGCACGTCCGCCGCCGAACCAGCCGGAAACCGAACCCGAAACACGGTCAGCACACTCGGCGCAGGCACGGTGTCAAACTCGAACGACGTGACCACCCCGAAGTTCCCGCCGCCACCACCCCTCAGCGCCCAGAACAGGTCCGACGCATGGTCAGCGGACGCCGTGACCCGCCGACTGTCCGTGGTAACCACTCGGGCCGAACGCAGCCAGTCACAGGTCAGGCCGTAAGTACGATCCAGCCACCCCAGGCCGCCCCCAAGGGTGAACCCCGCGATGCCCACAGACGGGCAGTTACCCAAAGGCAAGCACCGGCCAGCGGCAACCAGTGCCGCGTAGACATCCCGCAAGCGCGCGCCGGCGCCGACCACCACAGTGCCATCGGACCGGACCTCGACCCTCGCCATCGGCGCCAGGTCGATCACCAAACCCTGGTGCGGCGTGGAGTAAGCGGCATAGCTGTGCCCGCCGCTCCTGGCCGCCACGGGAATCTCAAACCGGCGGGCTTCCGCCAGGCAGTGCTGCACGTCCTCGGGCCGCACGCAACGGGCGATCGCAGCAGGCCGGTGGTGGTCGAACAGGGAGTTGAACGGCAGCCGCGCGGGGTCATACCCGGCGTCACCGGGCAACAGCAGCTCACCCGACAACCGGGACCGCAACCGAGCCCAACGCCCGCCAACCGACGCCCCACCACCCCCAGCAGAACCGCCCCCAACCAACGCAGGACCGCCCGCAACCGCCTCAGGACCACCCGCAGCCACCGCCGCGCCCCCAGCCACCGCCGCACCCGCCCAACGCAAGACCTTCCGACGGGAAAGCGCCAACACCAACCTCCTCCGAACACAACGGAGGGCGCGACCGCGCCGTCGCGCCCGTCCCCGTCGAACCGTCAGTTGTACGGGTTGTCGTAGAACGCACTACGCGTGATCGTCTTCACGCGATTAGTTGCACCGTCGTAGTACAAGCCCTCAAATACCAGGCGCACGTTCTGCACCACGCCGGGGTAAGGGAAGTCCGCAGCGATGGTCCCGGACTCGTAGAAGTACTGGTGCGGCGACCCGTTGACCTCGATGCGCAGCTTGGTGTCCACGTAGCTGGACTGCCGGTACATCGTCGCGTCGATCCGGTAGAGGGTGTTGCCGTCGTCGAAACGGATCGAGCCGACCATCCGTCCGACCAGCGTCTCCACTCCGGTGGACGAGTAGCCGCGCAGCTGGATGTCGATCGGCTGGGCCGCGCCCAGGGTGGCTTGGGCCGGGGCCGCGGAGATCGCGCCGGCCACCAGTGCGGCGCTCAGCATTCCGGTCAGGCGTAACAGGAGCTTCAACTTCATCGGTGTGTGCTCCCTCTCAAGGGGGTTGGGCGCTCACTTTCGCATGTGCGGCAACGGTTTGCTGTGAGCCGATCGGACGCGAACGCGTCCGATCGGCTACGAAACTGTTGCGCAATAACACGTCCGTGTGAACGCCCGCTACGCCGCTCGGCTCAGCTCGTCGTCCCCGTCACCGTGCTGCCCGACTTCGTGATGTAGTACGTCACCCGCGCGCCACTCCAATAGTGGAATGTGAGCGTCACTCGCGCGTTGTCCCTCACCTCGGCGAAGAACTCCGGCTTCAGCAAGGTGGTGCCGGCGGTGTAGTTCGGGGCGAAGGTGTAGTCGAACTCCTTGAAGGAGGTCCAGTTTTGCGGTCCGGCGTTGGTGCCGTCCGCGTACTTCGCCTCCATCGTGGCCAGCAGGTCGCCGCGGTAGTTCGTCGGGATCGCGAACGAGCCCGTGGTGCCGGTGGCGTTCGACAGGATCGGCGTGTCGTAGGTGATCAGGTTGATCCGCCACGGCACGCCTTGCGAGAACCGGGCGTGCAGCATCGCGTTGGTGCCATAAGCCCGCGACCCGCTCAGCCTGGTGATCAACGCCGCCGTCAGGGTGAGCTGGTCACCGGAAACGGTGTAGTCGGTGCCGCGCACCAATTCCGTCGAACCCTGGCTCAAGCCGACGAACGACGTCCCGTTGAGGTTGAGCGTGAGGGACTTCGCCGTGATGGCCGACGACTTGGCGCTGAACACCTGGTCGGAGGACGCCGTGCCGGAACGGGTCGTCCAGCTCGACTTGATCTGGGCGATGAGTTCCGGGTCGCTCCACTGGAAGGACGTGCGACCCAGGTGCTGCCCGTTGTCCCACAACATTGTGGTGATCTTCTTCGTGCGGGCGTAGTGGCCCAGGAACTCGAAGAACTTCAGCTTCTCGCCCTGCTGGATGGTGCCGGTGTGCCGGTCGAAACCGAGCAGGCCGTACTCGCCGAGGATCACCGGGATGCCGCGTGCGATGAACGTGTTGTAGACGCGGTCGAACGTGTCGGTCAGGTCCTTCTGCGCGGTGGCGTCGAAGCGCGTGCCGCCGGCGACGTTCACGCTGAACGGCCAGTAGCCGTAGTTGTGGATCGTCGCGATGAGGTTGGGGTCGTTGTAGCCGTTCATGGACGCGGCGAGCGCGTCCAGCCGGGCCTGGTCGCCGGAGGTGTGCAGGCTGGGCAGCACGAGCAGGCGGGTGGCGTTGTTGCCGCCCGACCGGCGCACGATGTCGCGGAAGGACGTGTTCAGCTCGTGCAGCAACTGGTCGCCGCGGGTGACGTCCACGTTGGCGAACTGAGGCTCGTTGACGCTCTCCAGGACCAGCTTCGGCGAGGCGTCCTTGAACGCGGCGGCGAGCTGGGTCCAGGTCGCGTTGTAGCGCGCGAGCACGTTCGTGCGGTCGGACGGCAACGCGTTGACCCACTGCCACGAGTCGTGGTGGATGTTGATCATCACGTAGAAGCCGTCCGCCAGCGCCCAGCCGACGACCTCCTTGACGCGGTTGAGGTAGGCGGTCTCGATCGTGTAGCTCGGCGCGCCGCCCTGGTGCTGGCCCCACGTCACCGGGATGCGGATGCTCTTGAAGCCCTGCGCCTTCACGTTGTCCAGCAAGGCTTCCGTGATGCGCGGGTTGCCCCACGACGTCTCGTCGGAGCCGGTGGCGTCCAGCGAGTTGCCGAGGTTCCACCCCGGCTGCATCGCGGCGACCTCCTCCATCGCGTTGCCCGGCACCGGGTTCGTGCTAGTAGTGGTCGTCGTGGTGGTGGTGGTCGTGGTGCCGCCGTTGCAGGTGACCCCGTTGAGGGCGAACGACGAAGGCGCCGTGTTGGTGCCCGTCCACGAGGCGTTGAAGCCGAAGGAGACGGACGCGCCGGTCGCGATCACGGCGTTGTAGCCGACGTTGACCGCGGTCGCCTGGCTGCCCGAGGAGGTGACCGTCGCGTTCCACGCCTGGGTGACCTGCTGGCCCGAGGGCCACGTCCACACCAGCCGCCAGCCGTCGACGCGGTCGCCGAGGTTGGTCACGCTGACGTTGGCGCTGAACCCGCCGGACCACTGGTTCGCGACCGAGTAGTCGACCCGACACCCCTGCGCGGCTTCCGCCTCGCTCACCGCCACCAGTCCGATGCTGGTCGCGAGCGCCGTCACCCCGGCGACCAGCAACCCGAAGTGCCGACGCAGTGACCGCGCCCCGTTGCGCATTCCCGCCATGACGCCCCTCGCATTCGTGCGACTACGTGGCCATGAGGTTTCCGGGCGGAACGCGGCCCAGGCAAGGATTCGAAGCGCTTCGACAAGCGTCGGGATTTTCTCGACGCGGAATTCGAATCGAAATCGACGAACGCAGATCGAATGGCCGGCCGGACCGGTGCGCCGACCTGCACACGCCCAGCGGTTCTCCGCAAGGCGACCGACCTGCGGTCATTCTCGTCGAACGGGAATCGATGCCCCTGTCGAACCATGCCGAACCGGCGGGTACACCGGGGGATCGTTCGTCGCTCCGGACGAGCGTTGACGCCGCTCCTGCCGGTGCTCCACGATGACCGCATCTGCGGCGTAAGGGGTGACCATGCACGGTCGTTCGTGGCATAGGAAAGCGCTTACCTGGTGGCGTGTGGTCGTTTCACTGGTGCTGGCCGCCGGCCTGGTGACCGTCGTCCCCCAGGCGGCGCACGCCTCCACCAACCAGTTCCGGGGCGTCAACTGGGCCGACCCCCGGGACAACTTCGTCAACGGCGTGCTCTACCTGTCCGGGCTCAGCGCCACCGACACGTACTCCTCGGCCTCCGTCGTCGGCAGCCAGGTCGTCGGGCAGCTGTACTCGATCACCGGGGCCAACACGGTCCGCATGCCGATCAACGAACCCACGGTCGCCAACTACTGGGGCACCTACACCGGCGCCATCGACGCCGCGCTCGCCAAGGGCAAGGTCATCCTCGCCTACTGGGCGTACACGGGCGGCAGGCCGCAGAACACGACGGCGTTCAACCAGATGTGGGACAGGGTGATCGCGCAGTACGGCAGCAACCCGAACGCCTACTTCGAGGTCATCAACGAGCCGCACGGGTACAGCACGACCGACCTGAACAACATGTACAACTCGTGGCTGGGCCGGTACTCCTCCGTGCCGCGCGGCCGGGTGATCCTCGACGGGGCCGGGTTGGCGCAGAACGTGCCCGCGGTGGGCGGCGACAGCCGGTTGAACGGCACGCTGCTCGCGGTGCACGACTACTCCTTCTTCGCCGGGTACGAGAGCGAAACCGAGTGGGCGAACCACATCGGCGGCTACATCGGCAACTACGCCGACCGCACCATCGCCACCGAGTGGGGCGGCGCGATGAGCCCCGGCACCAAGAACGGCGTCTACTTCGACCGCATCGACTACAACGTGCCCAGCGGGTCGTACATGTCCGACTACATCCGCGGGGTCAGCAGCAAGCTGCGCAGCCTCGGGATGGGCAGCGTGTACTGGCCGGGCCTGCGCGACGGCGACTGGTACAGCCTGACCACCAGGGCCGGCAGCGGCGCGGACACCAGGCTGACGCTGACCAACGCGTCCGGCCTGTCGCGCCTCCAGTACTCGTGGGGCGTCGGCGACGGCGGCACCACCGTGGCCAAGATCCGCAACGTCGCCACCGGCCTGTTCATCGACGGCATGGGCACCACCACCAACGGCACGCCCGCCGGCCAGCGCACCGCCGGCACCGCGCCCGACCAGCAGTGGATCATCGAGAACGCGGGCAACTACGTGCGCATCAAGAACGCGGCCACCGGCCTCTACCTGGACGGCGCCGGCCAGACCTCCAACGGCGCCAACGCGAGCCAGTGGGCGTCCAGCACCAGCAACAACCAGCAGTGGACCATCGTCACCGGCGCCACCAACGGCAACGACATCCGCATCCGCAACCGCGCCACCGGCCTCTACCTGGACGGCATGGGCCGCACGACCAGCGGCGCGAACGTCGGCCAGTGGAGCGACAGCGGCAGCAACAACCAGAAGTGGCGCATCACGTCGGTCGGCTGACAGCCCCTCGACGCCCTGAGCCCTCAATCCGTGCACCAGCCCAGCCCGCCGCCCCGCCGTTCGGTCTATTCCGAACGGCGGGGCGGCGGGCAGACTGGGGGCAGGGAGGGGTCGGGGGATGAACGGGCTGGGCGGTGATCCGCTCGACCACAGTGTGGTGCGGTTGCGGGCTGGTGAGCAGGTCCTGGGGGCGGGCTTCCTGGTTGCGCCCGATGTCATCGCCACCTGCGCGCATGTCGTGGACGGCGTGACGCCGGTCGCCGACTTCCCCATGTTGGGTGGCACCAACCATGCCGTGCACGTGTTGCAGGTGGACCCCGACGCCGATGTCGCGATCCTGAGGGTGACCGACCCGCCGCCCGGCGCATTACCCGTGGCGGCGCGGATCAGCGGGGACGTGCGCGGACACCGGTTCCGCACGTTCGGGTTTCCCCGTGCGCTGCCGGACGGGCGGTGGGTGACAGGGCGGCTGGTCGGTGCGCAAGCGGGTGGGCGCATCCAGATGGCGCTGGACCCCGGTGGGCGGATCGAGCGGGGGTTCAGCGGCGGGCCGGTGTGGGACGAGGAGTCGGCCGGTGTGGTCGGCATGGTCGTGACCTACATGGGTGGCGACCACACCGTGGCGCACCTGGTGCCCACGACGGCGCTGGGAGACACCTGGACGGCTCCCCCGCGCAACCCGTACCCGGGGCTGCGCCCGTTCGGCGAGGACGACGCCGCGCTGTTCCACGGCCGGGACGAGGACGTGGAGCGGCTGGTGCGGCTCCTGGGACGGCAGGACGTCGTCGCGGTGGCCGGGCCGTCCGGCAGTGGCAAGTCGTCGCTGGTCCGGGCCGGGCTGGTGCCGCGGCTGCGGGAGGACGGCGCGCACGTCCACTACCTCGGCCCGAACGACCCCGTGCCCGCCGCACCCGAGCCGGGGACCGTGCTGGTGCTCGACCAGTTCGAGGAGACCGTGGTCGCGGCCCCGGCGGCGGCGCGGGAGCGGCTCGCCGCGATCACGGGGCTCGTCGCCGGCGCGCGGGAGGTGCGGGCGGTGCTCACGCTGCGGTCGCGGTCGTTGGACGACCTGATCGCGAAGGACACCGTCGACGGGCTCAACCGGGCGGTGTGGTTCCTCGACCCGATGTCCCGGGAGCAGCTCGCCGCCGCCATCGAAGGGCCGGCCGCCACGGTGGGCGGGCTGGCGTTCGAATCGGGGCTGGTGCAGCGCATCCTGGACGACACCGCGGCCGAGCCGGGTTCGTTGCCGCTGGTGTCGCTGGTGCTCGACCAGCTGTGGCAGCACCGGCACGGCGGCTGGCTGACCCACGCCGCGTACGAGGAACTCGGCCGCGTTCCCGGTGCGCTGACCACCGCGGCCGAGGACGCCGTGCGCTCACTGGAGCCCGCCCGACGCTCGGCGGCCCGCCGCCTGCTCACCAGCCTGACCCGCGCCGACGGCGAAGGCGGCCACGCCCGACGCGCCACCCTCCTGGCCGACCTGGACCAAGACCTCCGCGACACCGCGCACGACCTCGCAGCCAAACGCCTGGTCGTCGTCCAGGACGAGACCGTCAACCTGGCCCACCAGGCCCTGATCGACCATTGGCCGCAACTGCGCGCCTGGCTCGCCGAGGACGCGAAGTTCCTGACCTGGCGGGCGAAGCTGCGCGACCTGCGCGACGCCGGGGGCGTGCTGCGGGACGTGGCGCTGGCCGAGGCGTCCGGCTGGCTGCGCGACCGGCCGCAGGACATCCCCGAGGACCAGCGGCAGTTCATCCGCCGCAGCGCCGCGGCCCAGCGGCGGGCGCAGTACCGGTGGCGCACGATCACCGCGGTGTCCGTGGTCCTGACCCTGGTCGCGAGCGTGCTGGTCGTGGTGGTGCTGCGCACCAACGTCACCCTCGACGACCGGCTGCGGTCCATCAACGCGGCGACGCTGGCGGAGGCCGCCAACCAGGCGACCGGCACCTACCCGGCCAAGGCACTGCAACTGGCGCTGGCCGCGTGGCGCGAACACCCCGGCAGCGTCGAGGCGTGGGGCGCGCTGCTCCAGCAACGCCTGTACTGGCGGGGCGTGGACCGCGTGCTCCCCGGTCCGCCGTTCGCGAACGTGCAGGACGTCCTGGCCACCGGCGACGGCCGCGTGGTCGTCCTGACCCCGGTCGACAACGGCGACGCGGCGACGGTGTGGCGGGACCTGCTGGGCCCGAACCCCACCAGCCGGCGGATCCCGACCACCAGCGGGACCACGTTCACCCTGAGCCCCGACGGCCGGGTGCTCGCGGCACGCGACCAGCAGGACGGGTTGCGGGTGTGGGACCTGGACCGGTCCGCCGGCCCGGTGGCGCTGACCCCCGGCGCGTCGGTGGAACACCTCGGGTTCAGCGCGGACGGCCGGTACCTCGCCGCCGTGCCCACCGAGTCGACACCGCCGGAGTCGTTGCTGCTCTGGGACCTCCGGGACCTCACCGCCGCGCCCACCCGGCACGCGTTCCACTCCGGGCCCAGGGTCGAGCAGCTGCGGCCGTCACTGGACGGCCGGTCGGTGGTGACCGTCGAGCCGATCGGCCCTGACCACGCGGCGGTGACCCGAGACCTCGCGACCGGCACCGTCCTCCAGACCTCGCCCGCCGCCCCCCGAACCAACATCACGCTCCTCGACGGCGGAACGAAGACGGCCGTCTGCGCCGACGCGAAGCTGACCGTCCACGACTCGTTCTCCGGCGCGACAACTGAGCAGCCCATCGCCGAGGGACCGTGCTACCTGGACGCCGGCGGCCGGTACCTGGTCCAGGGCCGGTCCCTGCTGGACTGGAGCACGGGTTCCTGGCACACGCTGGAGAACTTCCCGGAGATCGGCCCTTGGGACGCGCCACCGCTGTTCGTCCCGGCGGGCGACAACGGGCTCACCGCGCTGTCGGCCCGCAACGGCGTCGTGCAGATCAGCACCCCGCGCACCATCCCCGGCCGACTCGACCCCGTGCCCCAGGCGGGCTCCGCGACCGCCGATGGCAGCCGTTGGGTCACGTACGCCCGTCCAGACCTCCGCACGGACCAGGGCCAGATAGTGCTCACCGATGCCGTGGGCACCGTCCTGCACCGCGCACCCCTCCCGGACCACCCGAACGGCGTGTTCTTCGACGGCACCGGAGAACGAGTCCTGGTGGTGGACCGCGGGACATTGCGCGTCTTCCGCACGGACGGCCTGGTGCCCGAGCGGGAGGTCCCCCTGCCGTACCCGCCGGGCCGCGAGGGCGACCAGTCCAACACCGGGAACGCTTCCCTCCACACCACCCCGGACGGCGTCACGCTGATCAGCCACCTCAACGTGCTGTCGTTCTGGGACGTCGCCACCGGCACTCAGACCGCGCCCCCGACCGTCCTGGATCCACCAAAGGAGTGGCTCTCCCTGTCCGGCGGCCCGGAAGTCGTGCTGCGCCCCGGACACGACCACCTCCTGATCCAGACCGACAAAGGCTTGGAACTGTGGGACTTCCGCGCCCGCGAACGACTGCACACCTTCGACAACAGGGGCGCCGGCACACCCGTGGTGTCCGAAGACGGCACCGTGGCGGCCGTGCAGCACTCCGGCTCGACCGCCATCGACCTGTTCGACCTGGTGGGCCGGAAACCCCTGGGATCGCTGAACGTCACGAACCAGGAACCCGTCGGGATCACCGGGGACCACCTGTTCACCAAGGAAAACCCAGGCGACTCGCAGGTGTGGAACTGGAAGCAGCGGAAACAGGTCGCCGCCCTCGACCTCAGGACCAACACCGAGATCCAGGAGGTCGAGGGCGACGTGTACTACCCCGACACCCGCCCCGGCCACCGCGACCCCATCACCCTCGACCCGACCGCGTGGTTCGACCACCTGTGCCAACTGTCCGACCGCGACTTCACCGACGACGAACGAGCCGCCCTACCCGAGGGCGTGGACCCAAGACGGCCCTGCGCCCGCTGACACCTGCGGCCGAACGGGTTGCCCCCATCCTCGGAAGAGCGAATTCCGCACAAATCGGCATTCACGACGATTGCCGTTGCGCCACAAGGGTTTTACCCCTTCGTGTAATGGTCGCTGGTCTGCGGGGTCGGTAGCTTCGGGACATCCCCAGCCCTCGCACGAAGGAGTGCGCAATGGACTTCGACGCCTTGAGCCTGCTCCGCGACGGACTCCCGGACACCCGCGCACCCCGCCGCCGCGTAGTAGTCGTGGGGGCGGGGATGGCCGGCCTCACCACCGCCCTGCTGCTCAAGGAGGCGGGCCACGAGGTGGTCGTGCTGGAGGGCCAGAACCGGGTGGGCGGGCGCATCCTGACCCATCGAGGCTTCTCCGGGGAGATGTACGGCGAGTTCGGCGCGATGCGCTTCCCCCGACAGCACCCGCTGGTGCAGCACCTGATCGTGGACAAGTTCGGCCTGGAGACCGCGCCGTTCCCGATGTACGACGAGGACACGTTCATCTTCCTCCAGGGCAAGGGCGTCCGCCGCAGCCAGTTCGACGCAACGTCGTTCCGCTTCGACCTAGCACCAGACGAGAAGGACAAGACACCGCACGAGCTCCTGCGGCAGATCGTGCACCCCCTGGTGGAGGTCGTGGAGGGCGACGAGCCGGACCGCGCGTGGCACAGACTGCTGGAGGAGTTCGACCGCTACACCCTGCTGGGCTTCCTCAAGGAACGGGGAGTCAGCGACGGCGCGTTGGCCATGCTGGGCCCACTGTTCAACCTGGAGGGCCGCTACCACTTCTCACTCCTGGAGTGGTTCGCGCACTACTACGAGGACGTCTTCGGCGACTTGGTCTACCTCCCGGCAGGTGCCGACGCCCTACCCCGCGCGTTCGAGCCGTTCCTGATGGACGACATCCGTTTCGGCGCGGTCGTGCAGGGCGTAGACCAGTCCGAATCCGACGTGCAGGTGCACTACAGAGTAGGCCGCGAGACACGAACGCTAACGGCCGACGAGTGCGTGGTAACGGTCCCTTTCGCCGGCCTGCGCCACATGGAGATCTCAGGCCTGGACCCGGACAAGTGGTACGCCATCCGCAACACCTACTACGGCCGGGCACACAAGCTGTTCATGCAGTTCAGCGAACGCTGGTGGGAAACCCGCTATGGAATCACCCACGGCGCCACCGTAACCGACCTGGCAATCCGCAACGTAGTCTACCCACCCGCAGGCCAGGACCGCCGCTACGGCAAGGGAGTGATGATCGCCTCCTACTGCTGGGAGCAGGACAGCATGCCGTACACCCCTCTGGCAGGCGAGGAATGCGTGCTCCAGGCCCTGGAAGACCTCTCAAAGATCCACCCGGAGGCAAGGGAAACCTTCGAGTTCGGCATCTACAAGGACTGGGCCCTGGACTGGTTCGCCTGCGGCATCGGCCCTCTGTTCCGAGCCTACGAGATGAGCGAATCCTCCTACGAAGACGTCATCCGCCCAGTAGGCAGAGTCTGGTTCGCCAACGACGCCTGCGACCGCCGCCACCGGCGCTGGGCAGAGGGCTCGGTCAAGGCCGCAATCAAAAACGCCTACGCCCTACACACCGGCCTACGCGACGAACTCCCCTGGAAGGACTAGGCCCCCCACCCACCGCGCGCACCGCCGCCCTTCGGCGAAGCCGGCGAGCGGGCAGTCCGCCAGGGAGGACACAACTCAACTTGGGCTTCTTGCTTGTGTCATCCCCGTATGGCCTGCCCGAAGGGCTACCACAGATTTC
>NZ_JBBEGC010000115.1:0-23180 GCF_037401995.1 Saccharothrix sp. CCNWYY140 | reverse complement strand
GGATGACACAAGCAAGAAGCCCAAGTTGCGCTGTGTCCTCCTCGGTGGACTGCCGCTTGCCGGCTCCGCCGAAGAGCCCGCGCTGCGCGCGGAAGAGGCCGCCGTGGGGGTGGTGGTCTGAGGGGTTGCGGGGGTTCCGTCTAGGGGGTTGGGGCGGGGGTGGCTTCGCGGGTGGTGCGGCGGTGGGTTAGGGCCATGCGGACTACGCCGTCGCTGGAGCCGATCTCGATGGCGATCAGTGCCACGCCGATGGCGATGCCCGAGGCCAGGATGATGTGCCAGGCCGAGTCGTGCAGGAACGCCAGTAGGACCCAGTGCGCCAGTGCCGTTCCTACCAGGCCGCCGATCATCAGCTTGCTCTTCTTGGCGATGGCGAACATCAGGTGCACCCACAGCACCGCCGCCGCCGTCATGACCAGGGCCAACGGAGCCAGCAGTGGCTTGGACGCCCCATAAGCCGGGCCGAAGGTCGCGGTCAGCAAGGACGTTGGCACAAGCCACAAGCCCAGGGCCACGGCTAGACCGCTCACGGCGGTCAGGCCCATCGTCTTGAGGACCAGGCCGTCTGCCCGTTCGCCGCGCTCCAGTGCCGCTGCCGCGCGGGGTAGCAGGACCATCGCCAGTGCGGACGGCGCGAACAGTGCCACCTTGCCCAGCAGGACGGCACCGGCGTAGTGGGCGCGTTCGATCTCGGGCAGGGTGGCCTGTGCGACCAGCAGGTCCACGTTGGTCAGGGACGAGAACGCCAGCAGGCCGATCATCGTGACCACGGTGCTGGGCATGGCGGGTGGCGTGGTCGGGGGGACCTTCATGTCCCGCACGACCGGCGGCAGCATCACGGCCAGGCCGATCACGGCGGCGGCGAGCATGGCCAGCATCGACCCGGACATGCCGGCGATCAGCACGAACACCGGCAGCAGCAGGGGGCGCAGTGCGCCCAGTGGGCCGGCCAGTGCGAACGCCACGTACCGGAAGCGCTCCGCGCCCTGTGCCACACCGGTCACGACCAGCAGGATCGCCGTCCACGCCATCCACAGGGCGGCGAACACCAAAGGCTGCGCGGCGCCGATGTTGAGGCGTTCGGCCAGTAGCGGGCTCAGGCCGGACAGGGCGATCGCGATGCCCAGGCTCACCAGGCCCATGCGACGGCCCAGCCGGCGCAGGTAACCGGACAGTTCGCCGGGTGTGCCGGACGCCCTCAGCACGGCCACGTCCCGCGCGGCGGCCACCTGGATGCCGTTGACCGGCATCTGCACGATGGTGCCGAACGAGATCATCGCCGAGATCGCGGCGAACTCGCCGGGGGACACCATGCGCGCGGCGATCAGGTAGAACAGGTAGTTGCCCGCGTGGCCCGCGAAGCTGGCGATGAGGACTACCAGCCCCTCGCGCCGGGCACTCACCGTGTGCCCGTCTTCTGGGCGACCATCTTCCGGTACACCTCGGCGTGCGCGTCGGCGGTGCGCTGCCAGGTGAACTGGGCGGCCCGCTTGAGGCCCGCCGCGGACAGCGCCTCGCGCAGCACCGGGTCCGCCACCACCTTGCGCACGCCGGCGGCGATGGACGCCGTGTCGTACGGGTCGACGTAGACCATGTCGTCGCCGCCGACCTCGCGCAGCACCGGGATGTCCGAGCCGACCACGGGGCACCCGCGTGCCATCGCCTCCACCACGGGCAGGCCGAAGCCCTCGAACAGCGTGGGGAACACGTAGGCGCTCGCGCCCTCGTACAGGTCGGCCAGCTCCTCGGCGGTCACCCAGCCGTGCAGGTCGACGTCGTCCTCCAGGCCCAGGTCGCGCACCAGCGGCGCGAGCGGGTCGTCGCCGTGGCTGCCGGTGACGACCAGCCTCGGGCGTTCGGCGGCGGGGATCGACGCCCACGCCTCCAGCAGCCGGCCGTGGTTCTTGTGCGGCATCCGGTTGCCGCCGGTCAGCACGTACGGGCGGCCGGCGCGTTCGACGCGCTTGCCGGGCTCCACCTGGTCCGCGCCGAGGTGGATCATGTCGATGTCGGACCGGGACCGGCCCAGCAGCGCCACGATGTCGTCCGCCGACGCGTCGCTGATCGTGTGGATGCGGGTCGCGGCCCGCGCGCTGGCCCGGCTGAGCAGCTGCACCGCCTTCGCCCGGCCGCCGGGCACCCACTCCGGGTGCTTGATCGGCAGCACGTCCAGAACCGACACCAACGTGGGCAGCAGCCGCACCGAGGGGCCGAAGTTCGCCGGGCAGTGCAGCAGGTCGGCCTTGATCGACTTGGCCTTCACCGCCACCGCGAACGCCTCGGCCAGCGCCCACTGCACCCGGTTCTCCCCGGACACGGGCAGCGGCACGATCTCGCCGGGGAACCAGTCCGGCGGGTTGGCCGCCAGCTCCCGGTTGCCGATCCCGACGAAGCGCAGGTCGTCGTGCGCGGCGGCCAGGGCCGGGAACACGCCCCGCACGTACGTTTCCGCGCCGCCCTTCTTGCCGGTGAAGAACACGAGGTCTACGGCGATGTGGAGAGGCACGCGGGTCATGGTAGGCCGGTCACGGGGTGTTACCTCCGCGCCGCCGCCACCAGCCGGTCCAGGATGCCGCGGGCGGCGGCCTGGATGGTGTTGGTCCTGCTCACCTCGGCGTACCAGGCGTGGGTGGTCTTGCGCAGCGGCTCGCCCGCGGACACCACCTCCGCGATCGCGCCGCCGAGGTCGGCGGGGGAGGTGGACGCGGCGACCTTGCCGTTGACGCCGTTCTCCACCAGTTCGACCGACGCGTTGTCGTCCGCCTCGACCAGCACCACGGGCGTCCCGACCGCGCACGCCTCGACCACGACCAGGCCGTAGCCCTCCCGCTGGGACGGGTTGACCAGCACGGCGGCCGTGCGGATGCCCTCGTCCAGCTCCTCCTGGCTGACGAACCCGGGCGTCTTGACCACGTCCGCCAGGCCCAGCCGCTCGATCTCCGCGAGCACGGCGGCCCGCGACGGCCCCTCGCCGTAGATCGTGGCCGTCAGGTCGGGGACGGTCTTGCGCGCCTCCGCGATGGCGGCGGGCAGCGCCTCGACCCGCTTGTCCGGGATGTGCCGGCCCACGAAGACGACGTTCGGCGCGCCGGACACGCTCAGCGTCGGCTCCACTTCGCCCTGCGGGTCGATCAGGCCGGGGCTGACCACGGCCTTCGACCGCAGGCCACCGGCCTCCAGCCGCCCGGCGTTCATCCGCGAGTGGCAGGACGCGAACGGGCTGAGCTTGGCCGCCAGCCACTGGAGGGTGCTCGCCACCCGGCCGATCACCGGCCCGGCGTAGGTGCGCCACTGGTCGGGCCGCCACACCTCCAGGAAGTCCACGCCGACCGCGACCCCGGAGAACACCAGCGCCGCCCGCACGGCCGGGACGTTGGTGGAGGGCAGCGCGGACACCAGCACGGCGTCGTAGGACTTCCGGTTCTTCAGGAAGTGGAAGAACAGGCCCTTGGCGTACTTGATCGCGGGACCGAGGGTGCGGGCGCCGTTGTCGTCGTAGAGCCCGTCGTCGTGGCTGATCTCGACGACCTTGATGCCGTCGAGCTCGGGCGGCGCGCCGTCCCACTGCCGGCGGGTCAGGTAGGTGACCTCGTGCCCGGCCGCGGCGAACTCCTCGGCGAACCGGCGGTACTGGCGTTCGCCACCGCCCTTGGACCACGGGAACAGGCAGTCATAGGCAACGGCGATGCGCACTTTGCGGTCCTCCACAGATCGGCCGCGCTGGGAATGCCGGCGATGCTATCGGGATATCGGTTCGGGACCGTGACCGGCCAAGGTCTACCCTTTGCCCTCGTGATTGACCTCAAGGCCCTGCGCGAGAACCCGGAAGCCGTCCGCGCGTCGCAGCGTGCGCGTGGCGAGGACGAGACCGTGGTCGACGCGCTGCTGTCCGCCGACGAGCGGCGGAGGGCCGCGATCGCCCGGGCCGACGCGTTGCGCGGTGAGCAGAAGGCGTTCGGCAAGCAGGTCGGCAAGGCGCGCGGCGAGGAGCGTGAGGCGCTGCTGGCCAAGGGCAAGGAGCTGGCCGCCGAGGTCAAGGCCGCCGAGGCCGAGCAGGCGCAGGCCGAGGCCGAGCGGGAGCAGCTGCACCGCTCGATCCCCAACGTGGTCCACCCGGACGCCCCGCACGGCGGCGAGGACGACTACGTGGTGCTCAAGCACGTCGGCGAGCCCCGCGCGTTCGACTTCGAGCCGCTGGACCACCTGGACCTGGGCACCCGGCTGGGCGGCATCGACATGGAGCGCGGCGCGAAGGTGTCGGGCTCGCGGTTCTACTTCCTCACCGGCGTGCTCGCCCAGCTGGAGCTGGCGCTGCTGAACATGGCCGTCGCCCAGGCCACCCGCGCGGGCTTCACGCTGGCCATCACGCCCACCCTGGTCCGCCCGGAGATCATGGCCGGCACCGGCTTCCTGGGCGCGCACGCGAGCGAGGTCTACCGGCTGCGCGACGACGACCTGTACCTGGTCGGCACGTCGGAGGTGCCGCTGGCGGGCTTCCACGCCGACGAGATCATCGACGGCGAGAAGCGGTACGCGGGCTGGTCGTCGTGCTACCGCCGCGAGGCCGGGTCGTACGGCAAGGACACCCGCGGCATCATCCGCGTGCACCAGTTCAACAAGGTCGAGATGTTCTCCTACGTCAAGCCCGAGGACGCCGAGGCCGAGCACGCCCGGCTGCTGGCCTGGGAAGAGGAGATGCTGGCCAAGATCGAGGTCCCGTACCGGGTCATCGACACGGCCGCCGGCGACCTGGGCACCAGCGCCGCCCGCAAGTTCGACTGCGAGGCCTGGGTCCCGACCCAGCAGGCGTACCGCGAGCTGACCTCGACCTCGAACTGCACCACCTTCCAGGCCCGCCGGCTCAACACCCGCTACCGGGACGAGAACGGCAAGCCGCAGATCGTGGCCACGCTGAACGGCACCCTGGCGACCACCCGCTGGATCGTGGCGATCCTGGAGAACCACCAGAACGCCGACGGCTCGGTCACGGTCCCGCAGGCGCTGCGCCCGTTCCTGGGCCTCGACGTGCTGACGCCACGGTAGCGATGGCGAACCGGATCCACCCGACCGCGGTCATCGGCGACGGGGTCGAACTGGGTGACGACAACGTCATCGGCCCCTTCACGGTGATCGTCGGCCCGACCCGCATCGGTGACGGCAACTACATCGGTCCGCACGCGAGCATCGGCGGCCCGTCCGAGCACGTCGCCGCACCCCACCCGGCCGGGTGGGAGGGCGAGTTGGCCGGCGAGGGCGTGGTGATCGGCAGCCGCAACCGGATCCGCGAGTTCGTCTGCGTCAGCCAAGGGCACGTGGAGACCACGCGGGTCGGCGACGACTGCTACCTGATGGGCCGCTCGCACGTCGCCCACGACTGCGTGGTGGGCGACGGGGTGGTGCTGACCAGCGCGGTCCAGCTCGCCGGGCACTGCCGGATCTGGTCGGGCGCAAACCTGGGGCTGGGCACGGTGGTGCACCAGCGGACCAGCGTCGGTCCGGGCGCGATGGTCGGCATGGGGTCGGTGGTGACCCGGGAGATCGGGGCGTTCACCAAGGCCTACGGCGTGCCGGCGCGCGTCCACGGCGTGAACTCCGTGGGTCTCCAGCGGCGCGGCTGCACCGACGAGGCGGTCGCGGAGCTCACCGGCTACCTGCTGGGCGAGCGCGACTCCTACGACGCGGACCTGCCGGACGAGGTCGCGGCCCTGCTCAAGGCGTGGGCGGACCGGCACTGACGTCCTGCGGCGCGGAACCGGCGCGCTGCGGCTGCGCGGGACTGGCGCTTCGCGGCGGCGCGGCCTGACACCGCGCCGCCGGGCGGGGTCCTAGCAGTAGCCGAGCTGGGCCAGGGTGTCGGCGATGATCGTGCTGGGGTGGAACTTGTCCATCTTCGACGGCGTCCGGTACGACTCGTAGTCGTCCAGGAACGACTCCAGCTTGCCGCCGTCCATCCCGGTCAGCACCACCGCGGTGCCGGGGCCGGTCGCGCCCTCGGTGCGCTCGCGGTGGATCGCGCACGGCACGCCCAGGTAGTCGCACTCGGCCTGGAGGCCGCCGGAGTCGGTGACGACGAACTTCGCCCGCGCCATGATCGGCAGGAACGACAGGTAGCGCAGCTTCGGCTTGAGGATGAACCGCTCGTTGTCGAACAGGTGCTCCAGGCCGTACTGCTTGATCCGGTCCTGCTCCGGCGGACCCGCCAGGTACAGGATCGGCATCCGCGCGCTGGCCTTCTTCAGCAGCTCCAGCGCCTCGCGGTACTTGTCGGCGCGGGAGACCAGCTCGAAGCGGTGCAGCGTCGCCAGGCCGAACTCGGCGGGCAGCTCGAAGGTGGGCTCCGCGTCGATCGCCAGGCGCATGGCGTCGATGGCGGTGTTGGCGCCGGTGTTCACCACGGCCCCGCGCGCGCTGCGCAGGTTGTGCGCCTCGCGCGCGGTGGGCGCGAAGTGCAGGTCCACGATCTTCGCGGCGAGCTTGCGGTTGATCTCCTCGGGCAGCGGGGACAGCAGGCTGCCCGAGCGGCACCCGGCCTCGACGTGCGCCACGCGGGCCTTGAGGATGCGCTTGCCGATCAACGCGCCGTACGGGGTGGTGAAGGTGTCGCCGTGCACCATGACCAGCGGCGGGCGGCCGTCGTCGGTGAGGATCGAGCGGAGTTCGTCGCGGCGGGTCCACGCGGTGCGCAGGACCGTCGCCGCCCAGCCGGGGACCTGCGCCGGGCGCTCGATGTGGACCGCCTGCTCCTTCGGCACGAGCCACACGGCGGGCTCGGGCAGCCGCAGGTCGTCCAGCGTCTCGGCGACGTGGTCGACGTGCTGCGCGGTGAACCAGATCTGCGGCTTGGTGCCCCGCTCCGAGATCGCGTGGAAGACCGGAGCGATCTTGATCAGTTCCGCGGTGGTGCCGAGGATGAAGGAGATCACGGCTGGACAGAGTACCGGTGGGCCGACGTCCGGCGGTCAGCGCGTCAGGTCGGCGACGTGCTTCGCGATCTCCAGAGATCCGGTCGCGGCGGGCGACGGCGCGTTGAGGACGTGCACCTGACCGGGGGCTGTTTCGACCAGGAAGTCGTCCACCAGCGACCCGTCCGGGAGCATCGCCTGCGCCCGCACGCCGGCCGACGCGGGCACCAGGTCGTCCTCCCGCACCGCGGGCACCAGGCGGGCCAGGCTCGCGGCGAACCGCTTGCGCGAGAACGACCGCAGCACCTCGTCCAGGCCGGTCCGCGCGTACCGCCGGGCCAGCCGCCACGTGCCGGGGAACCGCGCCACCTCGGCCACGTCCCGGCCGGAGAAGTCCCGCCACCGGTAGCCCTCGCGGCGCAGCGCCAGCACCGCGTTCGGGCCGCAGTGCACGCTGCCGTCGAGCATCCGGGTCAGGTGCACGCCCAGGAACGGCAGCGTCGGGTCCGGCACCGGGTAGATCAGCCCGCGCACCAGCGACGTCCGCCTCAGCTCGAAGTACTCGCCCCGGAACGGCACGATCCGCGCGGCCGGCGCGAGGCCCGCCATCCGGGCGATCCGGTCGCTGTGCAGGCCGGCGCAGTTGACCAGCACGTCCGCCCGCACCACGCCGGACGGGGTCGCCACCTCGACACCGCCGCCCCGACCGGGTCGGATGGCCAGTGCCGGCGTGGAAAGCCGCAGGTCCTGGCCCTCCAGTCGGCGCACGAGCGCCGCGCAGACGGCCGGGAAGTCGATGATGCCGGTGCTCTCCACGCGCAGCGCCTCGACGCACGCCACCTCGGGCTCGTAGTCCCGTGCCTCGGCGGCGGTGATCAGCTTCGCGGGCACGCCGTTGGCCTCGGCGCGTTCCGCGAGGGCGTGCAGCCGGGGCAGTTCGTCGGTCGAGGTGGCCACGACGAGCTTGCCGCACACCTCCACGGGCACGTCGTTGCGCCGGGCGAACTCGATCATGGACCGGTTGCCGGCCACGGACATCCGCGCCTTCAGCGACCCCGGCTTGTAGTACAGGCCGGCGTGCACGACGTTGCTGTTGTGCCCGGTCTGGTGGGCGGCCCAGCGGTCCTCCTTCTCCAGGACCGTGACCCGGTCACCCCTGGTGACCAGCTCGTTCGCCACTGCCAGGCCGACGATCCCGCCGCCGATGACCACGATGTGCCGCACGGGCGGTGCATCGGCTCGGTGCGACACGGCGTTACCCCAGCGCCGGCAGGACGTCGGAGGCGACCTCTTCGAGCACGCTCTCCCGTCCCGCGTACACGCCGTCGTGCCGGGGCCAGTGCACGACCACGTCGGTGAACCCGAGCTCCTCGGCCCGGCCCACGGCGTCGCGGAAGGTCTCCACGCTGGTCAGCGAGTACACGGGGGCCGAGTCCAGGCTCAGGTACCGGTCGACGCGCCGGCCGTGCTCGTGCTGCACCTCGGTGAACCGCGCCGCCAGCTCCGCCACCCCGCGCCACCAGGCGTCGAGGTCGTCGTCTTCAGTGCCGGACGTCACCCAGCCCTGCCCGTGCCGGGCGGCGACGGCCATCGCCTTCGGCCCGTTGGCCGCGATCAGGAAGGGCGGGCGGGGCCGCTGCACCGGGCCGGGGTAGCTGCGCGCGTCCACGGCCGAGAAGTGCTTGCCCTCGTACGTGGTCCGGTCCCTGGTCAGCAGCTTGTCCAGCAGCTCGACGAACTCGCCGAACCGCTCCGCCCGGCGGGGCGGGGCCTCCTGCCCCAGCGCCTGGTGGTCGTACCCGTCACCGCCACCCGCGCCGATGCCGACGGTCAGCCGGCCGTCGGAGATGTCGTCCAGCGCGAGCAGCTCGCGCGCGAACGGCACGGGGTGCCGGAACGTGGGGCTCGCCACGAAAGTGCCCAGCCGGATGCGCTCCGTCACCATCGCGGCGGCGGTCAGCGTGGGCACCGCGCCGAACCACGGTCCGTCCGCGAGCGTGCGCCACGCCAGGTGGTCGTAGGTCCAGGCGTGGTGGAAGCCGTACTCCTCGGCTGCCCTCCACTTGGGCTCGGCGAACCACCAGCGGTGTTCGGGGAGGATGACGATGCCGGTGCGCACGCCTCGTACGGTAGCCAGGTGTTCGCCCACCGGTCATGGCGGGACCAGGCATCATCGGTGGTGTGGAAAGACCTGGACTCGTGGCCTCGGACGTCGACGGAACCCTGCTCAGCCCCCTGCACGGGGTGACCGAGCGCACCGCGGAGGCGGTGCGGCGGGTGGTGGCGGCGGGCGTGCCGTTCGTGCTGGCCACGGGTCGCCCACCCCGCTGGGTGCCCGAAATCGCCCAACAGGCGGACCTCGACGGTTACGCGGTGTGCGCGAACGGCGCCGTGCTGTACCACCTGGGGCAGGACCGCGTGCTGTGGCAGCGCACCCTCGCCCCGCTGCTGGTCCGCGACGTCATGGGCGAACTGGACCGGGTGCTGCCCGGCATCGCGTTCGCGGTGGAGCGGACCGGCCGGACGGCTTTCGACGACACCGTGCCCCAGTTCATCGCCGAGGACAGCTACACCCACCCGTGGCCCGAGGGCCCGGAGCCGAACGGCGACCGCGCGGGGATGCTCACCACGCCGGTGGTCAAGATCCTCGCCCGGCACCGCGACATGACCAGCGCCGAGATGGCCGAGGCTGCTGCTCTGGTGCTGGACGGGCAGGTGGATGTGACGTTCTCCACGACTATGGGCCTGATCGAGTTGTCCGCGCCGGGTGTGACCAAGGTGACGGGGTTGGCCGACGTGGCCGAGCGGTTGGGCGTGCCCGCCGCCGAGGTGGTCGCGTTCGGGGACATGCCCAACGACATCGAGATGCTGACCTGGGCCGGTCACGGGGTGGCTATGGCGAACGCGCACCCGGACGCCAAGGCCGTCGCCGACGAGGTCACGGCCCCGAATTCCGAGGACGGTGTGGCCCTGGTCTTGGAGCGGTGGTTCTGAACCGTTCCACACGAGGTTTTCACACGGCGGTGACGTCTTCGTCACATCGGGCGTGGTGACCCGTGGCGGGTCGGGGGCGTCGCGGCAGGTAGCGTGGTGCCCCGCGTTGCCGGCCGAAGGCACCGTAGCCAGGCGTTCGAAGGCGGAGAGACTGCTGCATGATCCCCATCACTGTCGTTGACGTGGCCGCGGCCGAGGACCTCGTGGTCCAGGTGCTGCGTTCCGGGGCGATCGCCCAGGGGCCGATGGTCAAGCGGTTCGAGGACGCCTTCAGTGGTGTCGCCGGTGTGCCGCACGCGGTGGCCGTGAACAACGGCACCACCGCGTTGGTCGCTTCCCTCCAGGTGTTGGACCTCCAGCCCGGCGACGAGGTGGTGACCTCGCCGTTCACCTTCGTCGCCACGTTGAACGCGATCCTGGAGGCCGGGGCCACGGCGCGGTTCGCCGACATCTCCGACGAGGACTTCAACCTCGACCCGGCGAAGGTGGCTGCGGCGCTCACGCCGCGCACCAAGGTGCTCATGCCGGTGCACCTCTACGGGCAGATGGCCGACATGGGCCGCTTGGTACCGCTGGCCGAGGAGCACGGGCTCGCGCTGGTCGAGGACGCCGCGCAGGCCGTCGGCGCGACCTTCGAGGGGCGTCCGGCCGGCAGCTACGGCCTGGGCTGCTTCTCCCTCTACGCCACCAAGAACATCACCACGGCCGAGGGCGGCGTGATCACCACCGCCGACGACACCCTCGCCGACCGGCTGCGCGTCCTGCGCAACCAGGGCATGCGGCAGCGCTACCAGTACGAGGTCGCGGGCCACAACTACCGCATGACCGACGTGCACGCGGCGATCGGCATCCCGCAGCTGGAGCAGCTCCCGACCATCACCGAGGCCCGCCAGCGCAACGCCGAGGCGCTCACCAAGGGCCTGGACGGCGTCAAGGGGCTGCGCACGCCGCGCGTCCTGCCCGGCCGGACCCACGTGTGGCACCAGTACACCGTGCTGATCACCGACGACGCCCCCGCCAGCCGCGACGAGTTCGCCGCGAAGCTGACCGAGAAGGGCATCGGCAACGGCATCTACTACCCCAAGACGGTCTTCGACTACGACTGCTACCGGGACAACCCGAACGTCGTGGCGAGCGAGGTGCCGGTGGCCGAGCGGGTGGCGCGGCAGGCGTTGTCGTTGCCGGTGCACCCGAAGCTGACCGATGCCGAGCTCGACACGATCATCGGCGCTGTGCGCGAGGTGTTGGGCGCATGACCCCGAAGGTCGCCCTCGTCGGCGTGGGCTCGATGGGTTCCCTGCACGCCCGCGTCACCAGCCAGAGCGAGCGCTGCGAGTTGACCCGCGTGGTCGACCCGCGGGAGGACGTCGGCAAGCGGGTCGCCGACAACTACGGCGCGCGGTGGACGCCGGAGATCGGCGACCTGTCCGACGTGGACGCCGTGATCGTGGCCTCCGCGACGGAGTCGCACTTCCCGTTGGCGCTGGAGGTCCTCAACCAGGGCAAGCCGCTGCTGGTGGAGAAGCCGGTGTGCGCGGACCTGGCGGAGACCGAGGAGGTGCTGGCGCTCTCGGAGAAGCTGGGCCTGCCGGTCATGTGCGGTCTGCTGGAGCGCTACAACCCGGCGGTCATGACCGCGCTGGAGCTGATCACCGAGCCGGTGTACGTGTCCGCGATCCGGCACTCGCCGTACGCGCCGCGCATCCGCACCGGTGTCGCGTGGGACCTGCTGGTGCACGACGTCGACCTGGCGATCCGCTGCATGGGCGGCGCCGAGCCGCACGGGTTCTCCGCGGGTGTCGGCCAGTTCCACCCGGATTCGGTGCCCGGCGCCGAGGACGTGGTGAACACCCTGCTGACCTTCCCGTCCGGCGCGATCGCGTCGGTGTCGGCCAGCCGCATCGGGCAGCGCAAGATCCGCTCGCTGTCCATCACCGAGCTGGACCGGCTGATCGAGGTCGACCTGCTCACCCGCAACATCACGATCTACCACCACGTGTCGCAGGACGCGGCCACGCCCGACGGCCGCGGCTACCGGCAGCAGGCGATCATCGAGATCCCGGAGCTGGTCACCGCCCGCGAGCCGCTGGCGACCCAGCTCGACCGGTTCCTCGACCTGATCGAGGGCCGCGTGGACGCCGACGCCGAGCGCGCGTCCATCCTGCCCTCCCACCGCGCGGTGGCGGCCGTGCGTGCGAAGTCGGCCGCCGGCCGGACCTCGTGAGTCACCCCTCCCCTGGAAGCACGGCAGGTTAACCGAAGATGATCGCCTTGGTCCTCCTGGCCTTCTGGGCGCCCGGCCTCGCGCTGGGCCTCGCGCTGCGGTTGCGCGGGTGGACACTGGCCGCCGCGGCGCCCGCGCTGACGTTCGGCATGGTGTCCCTGGCCGTCGTGGTGCTGCCGAGGACCGGTGTGCGGTGGACGATCCCGACGGCGTTGCTGTGGGCGGCCTTCCTCGTCGTGCTGGCCGCCGTCGCGACGTGGCTGGTGCACCGGCGCGCGCCGCGGGTCGCGGAGGTCGAGGAGAAGCGGCTCACCACCCGTGACCACGTGCTGGTCGGTGTGGGTGTGGCGCTCGGGGCCGGGTGGGCGCTGTTCACCTACATGCGCGGCATCACGACCGTGCAGGCCGTGAGCCAGGACTGGGACGCGCCCTACCACGGTGGCGCGGTCCGCCGGATCGCCGAGGTCGGCGACCTGTCCCCGGCCGACCTGGCGGTGCTGGCGAACACGCCCGGCAAGGCCGGCTACTTCTACCCGAACACCTACCACTCGCTGCTCGCGAGCGTGTTCGACACCGGCTGGGTCGACATGGCGGCTCTGCTGAACTACGGCGTGATGGCGTCGCTGGTCGCGTGGCCGCTGGGCATCGCCGCGTTCGGCCTGGCGTGGCGGCTGCCGGCGCTGGGCGTCGCGGTGGCGGCGCTGGTGTCCACGTGGTTCGGCCCCTTCCCGTACGACCTGCTGTGGCGCGGTCCGTTGTGGCCGTACGTGGCGGGTCTCGCGCTCGTCCCCGCCGCGCTGGCGCTGCTGCGGGAGGTCCTGGACGGTCGTCGCGGCATCGGCGCGCCGGTCGCGCTCGCCCTCACCACGGCCGGTCTGGTCGGTCTGCACACCAGCTTGTCGTTCGTGCTGGCGATCTACGGCGTGATGCTGCTGGTGGCGCTGCTGGTCAAGCTGGAGCGGGTGGACTGGCGAGCGGCGCGGTTCCCGCTGGTGCTCACGGCGGCGCTGGCGGTGCTGTTCGCGGTGCCCGTGGTGCTGCCCGCGCTGTCCAACGTCGGCGGCATCACCGGCGCCGAGTGGCCGGAGCTGTTCAAGCCGGTCCCGGCTTTGCGGCAGGCCCTGGTGTTCTCCGCCGCCGACCCCACGCCGTTCTGGTGGACGGGCTTCGCCGCGCTGGCCGGCACGATCGTCCTGCTGTTCCGCCGCCGCCTGGTGTGGGTGGTCGCCGCGTGGGCCGTGTTCGTGGTGATGTTCGTGTCGGCGGCGGCGAAGGTGCTGCCGTTCCTGTCGGTGCTGACCGGCCCGTTCTACAACGACGCCTGGCGGATCGCCGCCCTGTACCCGCTGCTGGGCGCGGTCGCGATCGGCGAGCTGGCGCACTTCCTCGGCACGCGGGCGGCGGCGCTGGCCGCTCCTCGGCTGGGCAAGCCGTGGGCGCCGGCCGTGCTCCCGGTCGCGGGGGCGTTCCTGCTGGTCGCGGTCATGGCGGTGGGCAGCGGCGGCAACCTCGCGAAGAACCAGGCACGGCTGGCCTGGCACATGGGCGAGGGCGAGGTCGTCAGCCGCGACGAGGTCGCGGCGTACCGGTGGCTCGGCGAGCACGTGGGACCGGACGACGTGGTGGCCAACGACGTGCGGGACGGCGGCGTCTGGATGTACCCGCTGGCCGGGGTGAAGCCGCTGAACTACACCTACTACGGCCTGCCGGAGAACAGCGACGGCTGGTGGCTGGAGCAGAACCTCAACAAGCTCGACACCGACCCCAAGGTGCGGGAACTGGTCGACCGCATGCGCATCCGGTACGTCCTCTACGGCGAGGGCATGGTGCAGCGCAAGGGCGAACGGTCCAAGGGCATGGTCCGCTTGGACTCCGTGCAGCACCTCCGGAAGGTGTTCCAGAACCCCGGTGCGACGATCTACGAGGTGCTGCCGGACGGGTCCACGACACCGTGACACCCTCCCGGTGGTTTCACCGGGATGACACGTGCACGAAACGATCCTTAATGGAGCACCGGGTTAGCATCGCGCCCGGTTTGCCACTTTGAGCCACCGGGGGGCCGGTATGAGGCACGATCCGATCCGTTGGGTGAGCCGGTGACCCTCTCCGACCTGGTGGCGCTCGCCGTGGCGCTGGCGGTGGCCGTGCTCCCGGGCGCGTCCCTGCTGTTCGCGTTCGGCGTGCGGGCAAGAGCGTGGTTCGTGGGCTTCTCGGTGCCGGCTTCCGTGGGTGTCGCGACGCTGACCGCGTCGGCGTGCGCGGTGGTCGGTCTGCGCTTCGGTCCGGTGACGCTCGGCGTGGTGACGGCGTTGCTGGTCGCCGCGGGCGTGGTGGTGGCCGTGCGCCGCCGCCGCCGTTCGGACGAGCGCGTCTCCGGGCGGACACCGGGTGTCGCGTGGGTCGGCCAGATCGCGGGCGGCCTGCTGCTGGTCGGCGCGATGCTGTTGGGCGCCCGCTCCTGGTTCGGCGGCCTCGGCGAGTCGCTCGCCACGGTCGGCCAGGAGCACGACCTGATCATCCACCACATGCTGACCGCGTACATCCAGCGCAGCGGCAACGGTGCGCCGTGGCAGCTGATGCCCGCCGACGTCATGACCGGCAGCGGCGTCGCCTACTACCCGTCGGGCGTACACCTGCTCGCCGCCGTGACCGCCGTGCTGCTGGGCAACACGGTCGTGGCGCTGAACGCGACGACCGTCGTCGTGCTGGCCTTCGCCTGGGTGGCGTCCGTCGCCGCCCTCACCTACGTGGCCGCCCGGCGCGGCCGGTTGAGCCGGTCGGTGGCGAGCCTGTCGGGCGGTGTCGCGGCGGTGGTCGCGGCCGGGCTGTACCGGCCGGTGTTCTCGCTCATGCACGAGGGCGGCATCCTCGCCAACGCCTCCGCCCTGGTCCTCGTCCCCGGCGTGCTGGCGGCGCTGCTGAGCCTGCCCCGCCGGGGGTGGCTGCCGATCGTGCCGCTCGGCGTGGGGTGCGCGGGCATCCTCGCGGTGCACCCGACCGCCGCCGCCTCGGTCGGCGTGAGCTTCGCCGCCTGGCTGGTCGGCGAGCTGCTGGTGCGCGGCGGACCTCGCCGAGTTCTGCGGGACGTGCCGCGGGTGGTCGGGGCGGGCGCGGTCGCCGTCGTGGTCGGCCTGCCGGTGCTCGCGCAGGTCCTCACCGTCAGCGGCGGCCCGCAGCAGTTCGGGGCGGACATCGCGCCGCAGACCTTCAGCAGCGCGGTCGGCAACGCGATCGGCCTGGTCTACGCCGGGTGGGTCCCGGCGAACGCGGGCTACCCGCAGTTCGCGGCCGTCGTGGTGACCATGCTCGGCGTGGTCGCGGTCCTGGTCACCCGCCGCGGCCTGGGTGCGCTGATGGCGTGGGCCGCCTGGCTGGCGATCGAGGTGGCGTTCGCGACCAGCCCGGGTGTCGGGCCGGAGACGAAGCTGGCGGGCCTGTTCTACAACGCGCACCTGCGCATCTGGTCGCACCTGTCGCTGTTCGCGCCGGTCCTGGCCGGTCTGGGCGTGGTGCTCACCGCGTGCGGCGTCGTGCTGTGGCTGGCCCGCCTGGCGCCGGTCGTGCGCGCCCGTGCGCGGGTCGCGGTGGTCGCGGTCGCGGTGGTCGGCGGCGCGCTGTACCTGGCGCTGCCCGGCGTGCACTACGCGAGCGTGGAGTCCGAGTACCTCGCGACCCGGTACGTCCGGTCGCACTTCACGCGGGTCGGCGCGGACGACGAGAAGGCCATCGCGTGGCTCGCCGAACGGGTCCGGCCGGGCGAGCGGGTGCTGAACTCGGCCAACGACGGTTCGACCTTCCTGTACGTCGAGAAGGGCATCCCGGTCGTCAACACCCACTCGCTGGGCACGCCCCTCGCCCCGTACACGTACGAGTTGATGGCCCGCTTCAACACCTACCCGAACGACCCCGCGATCCGAAAGGCGCTGCGCGACCTCAACGTGCGGTGGCTCTACGTCGACACCATCGCGCCCGGCATCGGGTCCGGGGTCTCGCCGAACAACTGGGTCGGCGGCCCGTCGTTCGCGCTGGCGCCCGGGTTCGCCGACCTGGACGGGCTCCCCGGGCTGACCCTCGGGTTCACCTCGGGGACGGTCTCGGTGTACGAGCTGGACCTGGACGCGGCTGCCGCACCCTGACGCCGGCGACCCGGCGGGCGAGCTGGATACTGGGCGCGTGACGAGCCGGACCGACGTCCCCAGCCTCAGCATTGTCATCCCGGTGTACAACGAGCCCGACTGGATCGGCCGCTCGGTGGGCGCGCTGCGCACGGCCCTGGCCCGCGCCGACTGGGACGCCGAGATCGTCGTGGTCGACGACGGCAGCACCGACGACACGCCCGCCCGGCTCGCCGAGCTGGACGTGACCGTCGTGAGCCAGCCCAACGGCGGGCGGTTCGCCGCGCGGTTCGCGGGCCTCCGGAAGGCGACCGGCGACCTGGTCCTGCTGCTGGACAGCCGGGTCCTGCTCGGCGAGGACTCGCTGGTCTACCTGCGCGAACAGCTCGCGGAGCACCCGGAGCGGACGGTCTGGAACGGCCACGTCGCCTCCGACGACCCCGCCAACCCGTACGGGGCGTTCATGTCCGGCCTGGTCGCCGTGGGCTGGCGCAAGTACCTGGCGAACCCGCGGCTGACGTCGTTCACCGCCGAGGACTTCGACCTCTACCCGAAGGGCACCGGGATGTTCCTGGCGCCCCGCGACCTGTTGGAGAAGGCGGCCACGTCGTTCTCCTCGCTCTACGACGACGTGCGCCTGGCCAGCGACGACACCCGGATGCTGCGGCACATCGCCGAGCAGGGGCCGATCTTCCTCTCGCCCGGGTTCAACGGGCTCTACCACAGCCGCGACTCGTTCGAGAAGTTCACGCGGCACGCCTACTTCCGCGGCAGCACGTTCGTCGACGGCTACCTCGACTCGCCGGGGCCGGTGCGCAACGCCGCGTTCGGCGCGGCGGCCGTGAGCGCCGTGACCCTCGGGCTGCTGCTGCGCCGGCCCAAGACCGCGTTGGCCCTGGTCGGGGCCGGTTCGGCGGCGGCCGGTGTGGTGGTGCGCCGGTGCGGCGGCTCGAAGGCCCAGGCGCTGGCCGTGGCTCGGCTGCTGCCGGTGTTCGCGTCCTGCTTCGGCGCGGGTGTGGTGCGCGGGCTCGCGCTGGCGCTGCGCAAGCGCTGGGGCAAGTGACCGCGCCGGTGCGCGGTCTCGGGCGCTCGCTGGGCACGGTCGGCGTCGCCCTGCTGGTCGCCACCGGCCTGGGCACCCTCTTGCAGATCGTGTGCGCCCGGCTGCTCACCCCGGCCGAGTTCACCGTGTTCAGCGGCTTCTGGGGCGTGGTGTTCGGGTTCGGCGCGGCCGTCGCGCCGATCGAGCAGGAGATCTCGCGGCTGTCCGCGCACGCGGCCCTGGACGGCAAGCCCACCGGCGGGCAGGCGGTGCGCACCGCGGTCGTGGGTGGCGTGGCCGTGCTCGCCGCCGGCCTGGTGACCCTGGTGCCCGCGGTCGGCGACCGGCTGTTCTCCGGTGACCGGTGGCTCGGCGTGGTCGCGCTCGCGGGCGGGCTCGGGTTCGCCGTGCAGGTGGCGTTGCGCGGGCTGCTGATCGGGCACGACCGGATTCGCCCGTACGGGGCGATCGTCGTCGTCGAGGCCCTCGCCCGGATCCTCGTGGTCGCCGCGCTGGTCGTGGCGGGCCTGACCGGGGTGGTGCCGTTCGCCGTCGCGGTGGCCTGCGGGTCGTTCGCGTGGCTGCTGTTCGCCGCGCCCGCCGGGCGGCTGGTGGACCGCCGCGCCGACGGCGAGGCGTGGCCGGTGGTGGTGCGCCGCGTGCTGGTGCTGATGCTGGGCGCGGCGCTCACCGCGTCCGTGCTGACCGGCTACCCGGCGATGGTGAACCTGCTGGTCGGTCAGGGCGACGACCCGGCGCTGGGCGCGCTGTTCGCGACCGTCGTGGTGGCCAGGTTCCCGCTGCTGCTGCTCTCGCCGGTCCAGACGATGGCGGTCCCCGCGGTGGTGCGGCTGTCCCGGGACGAGGAGGGGCGCCGCCGCCTGCGTTCGCTGCTGCTCAAGGGCTCGGCGGTGGCGCTGGCCGTGGCCGCCGCGGGCGGGGTGGTCGGCTGGCTGGTCGGGCCGTGGGCCGTGCGGCTGGTGTACGGGCCGGACTACGTCGTCCAGCCCGCCGCCGTCGCCGGGCTGGCGTGGTCGTCGGTGCTGCTGGGGGCGACCCTGCTGCTGGCCGCCGTCCTGGTGGCCCGCGCCCAGGCCAACCGGGTCCTGCTGGTGTGGACCGTCGTGGCCGCGACCAGCGCGTTCGTGCTGCTGCTGTGGCCGGGGGCCGCCGTCGACCGGGCCGTGCTCGGCCTCGTGCTCGCCCCCACGGTGGGCGCGGCGGTCGCGCTGGCGCTCGTGGTGCACCGCAGTGCCGACGTCCGACCGACCGCCGACTAGGCTCTTCGGCGTGTCTGACTCGGTCGACCTGCGTCGAGTGCTGGTCGTACTCCCGGCGCTGAACGAAGAACACAACATCGACAAGATCGTCGCCGAGGTGATGGCCGAGCTGCCCGAGGCGGCGGTGCTGGTCGTGGACGACGGGTCCACCGACCGCACGAGCGCGCGCGCCCGGGAGGCGGGCGCCCAGGTGGCCCGGCTCGCGGTGAACCTCGGCGTCGGCGGGGCGATGCGCACCGGCTTCCGGTACGCCGTGCGCCACGGCTACGACATCGTCGTGCAGGTCGACGCCGACGGCCAGCACAACCCCGCCGAGGTGCCCGACCTGCTGCGCGAGCTCGACCGCGCCGACCTGGTCATCGGCGCCCGGTTCGCGGGCAAGGGCGACTACAAGGCCCGCGGCCCCCGCCGCTGGGCCATGAAGGTCTTCTCGGTCGTGCTGTCCTGGATCTCCGGCCAGAAGCTCACCGACGTCACGTCCGGCTTCAAAGCCGCAGGTCCGCGCGCTGTGCAGCTGTTCGCCCGGCACTACCCGGCCGAGTACCTCGGCGACACGCTGGAGTCCCTGGTCATGGCCGTGCGCGCGGGTCTGCAAGTCCGCCAGGTCCCGGTGGCGATGCGCATGCGCACCACCGGCACGCCGAGCACCTCGCCGGTGAAGTCGGCCGTGTACCTCGTGCGGGCGGCGCTCGCGCTCCTGTTGGCCCTGATGCGCGGCAAGCCCGCGAAAACCGCCTAGGAGGTCGGTCCCATGCCGCAGTGGCGGGTGTTCGCGGTCCTGCTGGCCGTGGTGGTGCTGCTGGTCGTCATCGAGATGATGCGCCGGCGCAAGCTGCGCGAGAAGTACGCCGGCATGTGGTTGCTGGTGGGCGTCGGCGTCGTGCTGTTCGGCGCGGTGCCCGGTTTGCCGTCGTGGCTCGCCGGGCTCACCGGGGTCCAGTTGGCGGCCAACTTCCTCTTCGCGGTCGCGGCCGTGGTGCTGCTGTTCGTGGTGCTCCAGCTCAGCAGCGAGGTAGGCCACTTGGAGGAGGAGGTGCGCACCACGGTGGAGGAGATCGCCCTGCTGAGGTGCGAGCTGGACGACGCCAAACGCGAGCTGTCCGCACGCGTCGCACGGGCCGAGTCCGAGGTCCGCGAACTGGTGGACGCACGCGAGGCGCAGCGCTAGTCGACGTCGGGGTGCCCGGGGGTGGGCGGTGTCACGCCCGGTCACTGCCGTACCCTCAGGTGCCGTGAGCTTCGCAGGATATGACCTGATCGTGGTCGGTTCCGGCTTCTACGGCCTGACCGTCGCCGAGCGTGCCGCCAGCCAGTTGGACAAGCGCGTGCTGGTGCTCGAACGGCGCGAGCACATCGGTGGCAACGCCTACTCCGAGGCGGAGCCGGAGACCGGGATCGAGGTGCACCGGTACGGGGCGCACCTGTTCCACACCTCCAACAAGCGGGTGTGGGACTACGTCAACCAGTTCACCGAGTTCACCGGGTACCAGCACCGGGTGTTCGCCATGCACAAGGGCGTGGCCTACCAGTTCCCGATGGGTCTGGGCCTGATCACCCAGTTCCTCGGCCGGTACCTGTCCCCCGACGAGGCCCGCGCCTGGGTCGCCGAGCAGGCCTCCGAGATCGACTCCAAGGACGCCACCAACCTGGAGGAGAAGGCGATCTCGCTGATCGGCCGCCCCCTCTACGAGGCGTTCGTGCGCGACTACACCGCGAAGCAGTGGCAGACCGACCCCAAGGAGCTGCCGGCCGCGGTCATCAGCCGGCTCCCGGTCCGCTACACGTTCGACAACCGGTACTTCAACGACACGTACGAGGGCCTCCCCAAGGACGGCTACACGGCGTGGCTGAAGAACATGGCCGACCACCCGAACATCGAGGTCCGCCTGAACGTCGACTTCTTCGACGTCAAGGACGAGATCCCGGAGGGCACCCCCGTCGTCTACACCGGCCCCGTGGACCGGTACTTCGACTACTCCGAGGGCCGGCTGGGCTGGCGCACCCTGGACTTCGAGCAGGAGGTGCTGCCGACCGGCGACTTCCAGGGCACCCCGGTGATGAACTACAACGACGCGGACGTGCCGTTCACCCGCATCCACGAGTTCCGGCACTTCCACCCGGAGCGGGAGTACCCGAACGACAAGACGGTCATCGTGCGCGAGTTCTCCCGGTTCGCCAAGGAGGACGACGAGCCGTACTACCCGATCAACACCGCCGACGACCGCGCCAAGCTCGAGCACTACCGCGAGCTGGCCAAGCGCGAGGCGGCCGAGCGGAACGTGCTGTTCGGCGGCCGGTTGGGCACCTACAAGTACCTCGACATGCACATGGCGATCGGGTCGGCGCTGACCGTGTTCGACAACAAGATCGCGCCGCACCTGACCGACGGCACGCCGCTCGACGGCAGCCTGGACTGACCTGACGCCGGACCGCGCCGCGTCGCCGTTCCGCGACGACGCGGTATGGTCGTTTCACCACCAACAAGGACACGGGCCGCCCGCCGAGGTGGTCGTCCGCACGCGACTCGAACCACGTCAGAGGGGTTCGCCGGAGGAATGCACGTGACCGAGCACAGCTCCAGTGGCGGTATCGACCCGGGCAAGGTGCTCCAGCGGATCATCCTGCCGCGGGACGAGGACCCGTTGGACGTCCGCCCGCTCTACCTGGACGAGCCGGAGAACGTGCACTCGCACGTGTCGTCGCGCCGGTCGGTGACCGTCCCCGCGTCGGCCAAGGTGTCGTTCGCTTCCTACTTCAACGCGTTCCCCGCGTCCTACTGGAAGCGGTGGACCGTGGTGGACGAGGTCGTGCTGCGGATGCGCGTGCGCGGCTCCGGCCGGGTGGACGTCTACCGGTCCAAGCCCAACGGCGACCCCATTCACCTGGACGGGCGACCCGTCCGCGCGACCGGTGACTGGGCGGAGGTCGAGTTCCGGGTCGGCCTCAAGCCGTTCGAGGACGGCGGCTGGATCTGGTTCGACATCTTCACCGACGACTCCTCGCTGGAGATCGACGAGGCGGCCTGGACCACGGACCTCGACCTCCCCGCGCAGCGGGTCGCCATCGGCATGACCACCATGCGCCCGGTGGACGCCGTGATCGCCCTGCGCGCGCTGGGCGAGGACCCGTCCGTGCTTGACGTGGTGCACAAGGTCTTCGTCGCCGACCAGGGCGCGGTCAAGGTGCGCGACACCGAGGGCTACGCCGAGGCGGTGAAGCTGCTCGGCGACAAACTGGAGGTCATCGAGCAGGACAACCTGGGCGGGTCCGGCGGCTTCACCCGCGGCCTGTACGAGGCGATCGAGCACACCGAGGTCGAGCAGATCATGCTCATGGACGACGACATCCGCCTGGAACCGGACGCGGTCCTGCGCTCCAACGCGTTCGCCCGCGCGGCGGCCCAGCCGGTCATCGTCGGCAGCCACATGCTCAACCTCCAGGCCCGCGCCCGCCTGCACAGCATGGGCGAGGTCGTGGACCTGGCCTCGGGCTACTGGCGCCCCGCCCCCGGCGCGGTCACCGACCACGACTTCGGCGAGGAGTCGCTGCGCGAGACCGAGGAACTGCACCTGCGCATCAACGCCACCTACAACGGCTGGTGGATGTGCCTGTTCCCCCGCGAGGTCGTGCAACGCACCGGCTACCCGCTGCCGCTGTTCATCAAGTGGGACGACGCCGAGTACTCGCTGAGGGCCCTGGAGAACGGCTTCCCGACGGTCTCCCTGCCGGGCTCGGCGGTGTGGCACATGCCGTGGACCGACAAGAACGACGCCACGGACTGGCAGGCGTACTTCCACACCCGCAACCGCCTGGTGATGGCGGCCCTGCACAGCCCGTACGACATCCGATCGACGCTGGTCAAGCAGGGTATGAAGCTGACCCTGCGCCACCTGCTGTCGATGGAGTACTCGACGGTCGCGGTGCAGCAGAAGGCCCTAGAGGACTTCATGGCCGGCCCGTCACGCCTGTTCGACTCCCTGCGCACGGCACTGCCGGAAATCCAGGCCCTGCGCCGCTCATACCCGGACGCCCAGGTCCTGCCCTCGGCCCGCGAGTTCCCGCCGCCCACGTTCGACATGGTGCGCGCGGAGGCGATGCTCAAGCCGCCGACCAACCCCGCCACCATCGCGGCAGAGGCGGCAAAGGCGCTGGTCCACAACCTGCGCGCCCCCGAGGCCTCGACCACGGAACGCCCGCAGATCAACGTGCCGGCCACCAACGCCCGCTGGTTCCTGCTGGGCAACCTCGACAGCGCGACGGTCTCCAACGCCGACGGCAGCGGGGTGGCTTTCCGCAAGCGCGACCCGAAGGAATTCCGCAAGCTGATGGCCCGGGCGGTGCGGAACTACCGGCGGCTGGGGCAGGAGTGGCCCAGGCTCAAGCAGGTGTACCGGGATGCCCTGCCGGAGTTGACGTCCGTCGAGTCGTGGCGCAAGGTCTTCGAGAACTGAAACCAGGCTCATAGCTGATAGCTGAAAGGCACCGCCCACACAGGCGGTGCCTTTCGCTTTTCCGCGCGTCGCGCGGTCTCTCGCGCGGAGCGCGTCCTTCGCGCGCGGAGCGCGCGGTAGGTGTTACCTACAAGTGGAGGGCCTCGGTTCCCCCACCGTATGGCCTGCCCGA
>NZ_JBBEGC010000114.1:0-23357 GCF_037401995.1 Saccharothrix sp. CCNWYY140 | reverse complement strand
TCAGCAGGTTATCGCGCGTGCGGGCGTGGTACGACAATTTCGGGCGTGGAGCCGGCGGAGGAGTTTTGCGGGAGCCCGAGACCCTGCCCGCGAGGCCGACTTCCAGGCGGCCTCGCCCGCGACGCCGGAGGCGGCGCAATCCAACACAGTCAGCCGGGGTAGAAGGCTTTCGCGCCCGATTCGACCTTGAGCGTGGACGCCCGCCACACGTCACCCACGTCGCCGGCGCTCCACAGGCCGCTCTCGTCCACGGCCACCACGTTGCGCCCCGGCGCGGCGGTCACCGAGCGGACCGGCACGGTCAGGTTCGACGCGTTGTAGCGCTCGACCTTCAGCCCGTCCACGTTGACCTTCGCGATGGGCAGCGACGCCAGCGACGTCCCCGCCACCAGCACGTCCTGCGCCAGCCAGTCCACCGTCAGCACGGCCGTGCCCAGCACGGTCGGCTGGAGGTTGCGCGCCAACCGCAGCGACACCGACGAGTCCTGGCCCTTCACGACCGCCGCCACCACCAGCCGCCCGCCCGCGACCGCCGCGACCCGCGTGCCGTCCCGGGACAGCCGCAGCTCCGTGATCGGCCCGAACGTCGAGGACAGCTCGGAGGCGTTCACCGCGTTGGCCCGCCACCCGGCGTCGGTCTTGAGCACCCGGACCACGTTCGAGCCGTCGGCGACCGTCCACACCTCGGTGCTGGGGTCGTCCTCCCGGCTGCCCAGCAGCCACGTGGGGCGGGTGAGCGTGGTCGCGGGCAGGTCGACCGCCGCCAGCGGCTCCTCCAGGTTCCCCACGCGCAGCCGGACGTTCTTCTCGTCCACCCGGCTCACCACGGCCAGCTGCGTGCCGTCCAGCGACTGGGCCGCGCTGACCACCTGGTACTCGCCCGACCCGGACGGCCCCTTGATCTGCTCACCGCCGACCAGCTTGCGCACCAGACCGCCGCCGACCACCAGCCCGGAGAGGTCGGCGTCCGGCGTGACCAGGGCTTCCCCGGTCCACGGCAGGATGTCCGCGAGCCGCCACTCCGCCTGGTCCGGCGAGATCCGGGCGCCCTCGACGAGGACGCGGATGCGGCTGCTGGACACCCCGACCAGCGACTTCACCAGCTGCGCCACGATCTGCCTGCGCACCTGCACGGTGAGGTCGCCGACCTTGGTCAGGTCGACCTCCAGCGCCCCGTCGTCGGCCTCCTGGGTGTCCTTGCGCTGGGACGCGCCGTTCGGGATGGCCGTCGTCAACGCGCCGCGCATGCCCACCGCGGGGCCTTTGAGCAGCAGTTCCGTCACCCGGCGCGGGATCGAGGTGGACGGCGTGACCACCACGTACCGCGGGTCGGGCACCAGGACGGTGAAGTCCGGGTTGTAGAAGTAGAGGGTGACCCGGCGGTAGTTGGAGTTGAAGCCCGACTGGGGCACGTAGATGCCGTCCGGCGGGTCGGAGATGCGCCACTCGCCGTCCTTGTCGGTCTCCAGGCCAACCGGGGCGGTCAGGTCGCCGACGCGCTGGACGAACGAGTTGTCGACCTCCAGCGAGCCGATGTTCTTGCCCTGGAGCAGCACCGTGCGGCGCTTGGGGTCCGACGGCAGGTCCGCGCCGGTCGGGACGGTGTTGAAGGTCGACTCGATGATCGTCGGCGGCGCTTTGATGTCCCAGGACTTCTTCGCGTCCTCGGTCAGGTAGGCCTTGGCGGCGGCGTAGTCGCCGTCGGGGTTGGCCGAGGCGTTGACGAACTCGCGGACCAGGGTGAGCGGGTCGATGCCCTTCGCGGGCTTCGGGGCGAGGGCCTCGGTGGGGTTGCCGGCGGACGGGTTGATCGGCACCGGCGAGGTCTGGGTCGGGATCGCGGCGCACCCGGACAGCGCGAGCAGCGCCGCGAGCAGGGCGAACGACCGCCGGAGCGCACGACCGCCGGTCGGCGCCGGGCTGCTCGCGGCCGAGCGCCGCCGCGTCACCGGACCTCCTCGCGGTCGCCGGTCACCGGCTCGGCGGGCTGCCACGTGATCTCCTCCTCGGTCAGCTCGACCTCCCCGGTGGGCTCCTCGTCGGGCTCCGGCTCGGCCGGCACCGGCGGCAGGTCGGGCGGTTCCAGGGGCAACGGGCTGGCGGTCAGCTCGTGGCCGTGGCGGCACGGCACGGTCAGCCGGAACACCGCGCCGTACCCGCGCTCGCCCCACGCCTCCAGCCAGCCGCCGTGCAGGCGGGCGTCCTCCAGCGAGATGGACAGGCCCAGGCCGGTGCCGCCGGTGCGCCGGTTGCGCGACGGGTCGGCCCGCCAGAACCGGTTGAACACCAGCTCCGCCTCGCCGGGCCGCAGGCCGACGCCGCGGTCGCGCACGGTCACCGCCACGGCGTCGCCGTCGCCGCGCAGGGTCAGCTCGACCGGCAGGCCCTCGCCGTGGTCGATGGCGTTGGCCAGCAGGTTGCGCAGGATGCGCTCGACGCGGCGGGAGTCCAGCTCGGCGGTCACCTCGTGGTCGGGCAGGTCCATGACGATCGTGGTGCCGCTGCTGTTCGCGATGGCCCGCACCGAGTCGTGCGCGCGCCGCGCCAGCACCCGGATGTCCACCAGTTCGGCGGCCAGCTCCTCGACACCCGCGTCCAGGCGGGAGATCTCCAGCAGGTCGCCCAGCAGCGACTCGAACCGGTCCAGCTCGTCCACCAGCAGTTCGGTGGACCGGGCCAGGCCGCTGGGGAACTGCTCGCGCGAGGCGTGCAGCACGTCGGCGGCCATCCGGACCGTGGTCAGCGGGGTGCGCAGCTCATGCGAGACGTCCGAGGTGAACCGGCGCTGGAGCTGGCCGAACTCCTCCAGCTGGTGGATCTGCCGCTGGATGCTGGCCGCCATCTCGTTGTAGGACTCGGCCAGCCGCGCCACGTCGTCCTCGCCGACCACGGGCATCCGCTCGTCCAGGCTGCCGTCCGCGAACCGCTCGGCGATCTCGGCCGCCTGCCGCACCGGGCGCACGACCTGCCGCGTCACCAGGTTCGCGATCACCGCGAGCAGCAACAGCAGCACCACGCCGCCGACCACGAGGGTGGACTGGACGACGTCCGCCGTGGCCTGCTCACCGGTCAGCGGGAACAGCAGGTACAGGTGCATGGAACGGGACGACGTGCTCACCGGCTTGCCGACGACGAGCAGCGTGGTGGGCCCGGTGGCCCGCTCCACGGTGGTGATCTGGTAGCCGGCGCTGCTCTGGTCGAGCATCTTGACCAGGCCCTTGGGCACGTCCTGCCACGGTCCGACGGCCGTGGGCAGCCCGTCCGGGCCGACCTCCACGGGGTCGTAGAGCACCGGTTCGAACGCGCCCGCGCCCGAGGACGACGAGTCCAGGCCCGCGCCCGCCGCGTTGATCTTGTTCAGGGCGGCGGTGAACCGGGCGCGCACGCTGTCCGGGCCCGGGTTGAGGCCGGACAGGTCCGGCTGCACCGCGGCGGCGCTGGCCTCGGCCTGGCGGATCGCCGCCTCGGTCTTGGTCTCCAGCAGCTGCCCGGTGATCTGCACCTGGAGCACCATGCCCAGCACGAACACGACGGCCGAGGACAGCGCGAGGGTGCTCACCACCACGCGCAACTGCAACGACCGCCGCCACAGCTCGCCGAAGGCGACGCCGCGACGGCGGGCGCTCTCGATACCGCGTCGCAGCTCGCGCCGCGCGGAGTCGAGCAGGGTCATTTCGCCCCTGTCGGGCGGGCCCCCGTCACGGAGGACCCGCCTTGTAGCCGACGCCGCGGACGGTCAGGACGACCTCGGGGTGCTCCGGGTCGCGCTCCACCTTGGACCGCAGCCGCTGCACGTGGACGTTGACCAGGCGGGTGTCGGCCGCGTGCCGGTAGCCCCACACCTGCTCCAGCAGCACCTCGCGGGTGAACACCTGGCGCGGCTTGCGGGCCAGCGCCACCAGCAGGTCGAACTCCAGCGGGGTGAGCTGGATCGGCCTGCCCTCGCGCAGCACCTCGTGGCCGGGCACGTCGATGGTCAGGTCGCCGATCTGGAGGACCTCGGCGGGCTCGGCCTCGGTGCGGCGCAGGCGGGCGCGGATGCGCGCGACCAGCTCCTTGGGCTTGAACGGCTTGACCACGTAGTCGTCGGCGCCGGACTCCAGGCCCAGGACGACGTCCACGGTGTCGCTCTTGGCGGTGAGCATGACGATCGGGACGCCCGACTCGGAGCGGATCGCCTTGCACACGTCGATGCCGTTCATGCCGGGCAGCATGAGGTCGAGCAGGACGAGGTCGGGTTTCAACTCACGCAGGGCGGGCAGCGCGCGGGCGCCATCGGCCACCACCGCGGTATCGAAACCCTCGCCCCGCAGCACGATGGTCAGCATCTCCGCCAGAGCGGGGTCGTCGTCCACCACGAGCACGCGTGCCTTCATACCCAACATCGTCCCACTAATGGCCGGAGCGCTCCGCACCGCCCACGGCTCATCGCCGCTGGTCGTCGCGCGGGTCCACTCCGTGGTCGGTCTCGGTCGCCGTTCCACGTGCCCACCTCGCCCAAGCCGTCGGGGTTCGTCAGGGACTCATCGGCCTGGCGGTCACGTTTTGTTACTTCGGAATACTAATGGGTGAAATACCGGTCGAGCAGCGGTTCCACGGTCGTGGTGGAGTTGCCGTCCACGACCTCCCACGGTGACAGCCAGTGCGCGGCGGCCAGTTCGTCGTACACGGCCGCGCAGCGGGTCTGGAGGTCGTCGTCGGACTCGTAGAGGTCGCGCTCGCGCCGCTCGGTGGCCTCGCGGTGGGCGGCGCGGTCGGCGGCGACGTCCACCGGGACGCGCAGGAGCAGCTGGAGGTCCGGGACCGGGCAGCCGAAGCGGTCCACTTCGAGCGCCTTGACCCAAGCGACGAACTCGCCGTCCGCGTGCTCGCGCAGCCGGGCGGCGCCGTAGGCCGCGTTGGACGCGATGTAGCGGTCGAGGAGGACCACGTCGTACTGGGCGAGGTCGGCGCGGATCCTCGCGGCGGCGTCCCTGCGGTCCAGGGCGTAGAGGACGGACATGCCGTGCACGGAGTCGGTGAGGTCGCCGAGCCGGCCGTGCAGGGCGTCGCGGACGAGGTCGGCGTGCACGTCCTCGTCGTACCTCGGGAAGGCACCCGTGACGACCTTCGCGCCGCGGGCGGCCAGGCCGTCGGTCAGCGCCTTGGCGAGCGTGCGCTTGCCGGCGCCGTCCAAGCCCTCGATCACCACGAGTTTTCCCACGCCGCCACCCTAAGGGGCGGCCCTCCTCATCGATCGGGGGCATCAACACACCCACTCGGGTGACTAGGCGATCTTTCTCTCACCAGAACGAGTGACTACGGTGTTCCCAACCTGGGGCCGGTGCGGAAAGGGTGGTGCCGCGGTGACCGCGGATTCCGGGCACGCCACGTCGGCCGAGGCGGTCGACCACCCACCCGGGTTGCCGCGCGCCTTGGCGGAGACGCTGCGTTACGGGCCGTTCCACCGCGCGCTGCACGACGCCATCGCGCACCGGGGCCTGTCCCTGGCCAGGCTGCGGGCGCACCTCGGTCAGCACGGCGTGCAGGTCGGCCAGTCGACGCTCAGTTACTGGCAGCGCGGGCTGCGTCACCCGGAAGTGCCGCGGGCGCTGGAGACCGTCCGCGCCCTGGAGACCGTCCTGCGCCTGCCCGCCGACTCGCTGGTCGCCCTAGTCGGCACCCGCCCCCCACCCCGCCCGCCGCGCCCCTACGCCGACCCCGCCTGGGCCGCACCCGCCGACTTCGAGACCGCGCCGGACAACACGGACCTGGAACTGCTGTCCGCGCACGACACCGTCCAGGTCGGCCCGCAGCGCGAGCGCCGGACCGTGACGACGCGGCTGGTCGTGCGGGCACTGCGGTCCGGGCCGGACCGGTTCCTGGCCGTGCACCGGGGCGACGAGGGCTCGGCGGTGGAGAACGCGCTGGTCAGACCGGCCGAGGGCTGCCGGCAGGGCAGACTTCGAAGACAGCCGAGGACGCTGGTCTTCGAGTTGTTGTTCGACCGGCGGCTGGACGAGGGCGAGGAACACGTCTTCTCGTTCACGGTGGTCGACGACACGGGCGGCCCGACCCCGGGCCACGTCCGCACCTTCCCCACCCCGTGCCGCGGGTACCTGCTCCAGCTGTCTTTTCACCGCCGTGCCCTGCCGGCTCGCTGCACCAAGCAGTTCCGGACCGAGCCGAACACCGTGCCCGTGGATGTGGAGGAGTTGATCTGCGGGATAGGGGGCGTGGTCAGCGCGTACTTCACCGACATCGGTCCGGGCACGGCGGGCATCGGCGTGGAGTGGAGCTAGAAGACGTCCAGCCGGGGCGCTTGCGACGCCACCTGCGCAGCTTGAGCCACGGCTTGCGCATCTTCGACCCGAGCGACGCGGACCGTCATGGCCGGGATGGCTCGCCTGGTCGGCTTGGTGGTGTAGACGGAGAACGCCTTCGAGGTCCGGTCGTAGGTGACGCCCTTGACCTGGTTCCAGTCCGCTTGGACGAACTGCCTGCGGACGAGACCGGCGAACAGGAACAGCAGACGGCGGTCCGTGCACACCAGGACCCCGAAGCCCTCGCCTTGCGCCGAGGTCAGCGCCAGCACCCGTTCCTCGGGGTGGAGGTAGCCGGCCAGGAGGTTGATCTCCTTCATCGACCCCATCAACGCACCCCGCGTCTGGTGGACGGCGGCGGCGATGTCCGGGCGCAGCGTGGGGGCGGTGACCGGCTGGGGTGGCGCGGCAGCCGGCGGCGGGGCTTGCGAGGCGACGGGTTGGGCGATCTGGCGGACGGCGGTGTGGAAGGTCCAGCGGTGGCCGTCCCAGTAGCGGACCAGGGCGTCGTCGAGCGGGTCGGGCAGCCAGGCGGCGGGGCGGGTCATCACTCGCCCCCGTCGTCGGACAGGTCGCCGTCGTCGCCGGCGTCGGTGTACACGCCAACCGCCACGGGCACCGGTGCCGACGTGCCGCGTCGGCTCGGGTTCGAGGCGCGCCACTCCACGGCCTCGGCGGTCTCGGTGAACTCCAGGACGTGGTCGTCGCCCAGACCTTCCAGCAGTTCCCTGACCTCGGCGGGCGTGGCGTAGAAGAACTCGCGGCGCGCGTTGACCAGGTTCACCCGCTTGTGTGCCAACCGCTGGTGGAGTGCGGTTTCGAGGGCGACGGCGTCGGTGGAGAAGAAGAGGGCGTGCGTGTCGAACCGGAAGGGGACGGAGGCGTCGCCCAGCTCGCGGACGCGGTCCATCGGGTCGAGGCGGCGGGTCAGACCGATCTTGACCATGTCCGGGCCGAACGCGCCGATGTTGGAGATCACGTAGACGTACCCCGCCCGCTGGTTGGCGGCCCGCTCGTCCACGCCCGCGATCGCCTGGTCGACCTCCGCCAACTGCTCCCGGGCCTTGGCGAGGGCCGCCACGTCGCCGTTGGCCTCGAGTCGCGCGACCACGGAGGCGTAGTGCGCCCGTTCCTTGGCCAGCTTGGCGCGCTCGCGCTCGATCTCCTTGGCGACCTTGGCCTCTTCCCGCAGCCGCTCGCGGTGGGCCTTGGCCTCTTCCCGCTCGTACTCGGCTTTGACCAGGTGGTCGGCGGTGAGGTCGATCTCGACCAGGCGGAGGCGGTGGTAGTCGAGCGAGATCGAGATGCCCATGAGCGCGCCCAGCTTGCCGATCGTCTCGCGGGTCTTGGAGAGCTTCTCCTTGACCGACTCACGCGTGTGCGGCTTGACCGAGCGGACCGCGTTGTCGGCCTCGGCGTTGTAGGCCCGGAGCATCAGCTTGGCCATGTCCCGACCGAGCTTCTGGCCTTCCTTGACCGACCCGTTCACAGCCCAGTTCACCTGGCTGGTCACGGCGTCGCCCTTGGCGGCGTCCTTGATGCGCTGCTTCAGCGTCGCCAGCGACTCCTTGTACGCCAGGACGTCGTCCAACGGGTGTGCGTACTCGTAGACGCCGACTTCCTGGAGCAAGGCGAGTTCGCGGGTCTCGACCAGTTGCGACTGGAGGGCGGCCAACTCGGCGGACAGCTGCCGCCGCGAGGCACCCAACGCCTCGAAGGTGGCTTTCTGCTGGTCAACGGCCGCTCGCAGGTCCCGCAGCTCGGCCTCCGCCGCTTGCACGCCGGCGCCGCGCAAGTGGTGCACCCAGCCGCGCAACTCGTTGATGGTGGCTTGCGCTCCCATCAACTGGTCGTACAGCGCCGCAGCCTCCGGGTTCTCCCTGCCTCCGAACAACGCCACGCCGGCCCCCTCCATGTCACGCACTGCGATGGCATTCGTGCATCGCGGGGAAACATTTCGGTGTTACCGATCATGGTTCGGACAGCAGAACGGCCCGGAGCCGGAGCCCCGGGCCGTTCGGATGACCGAGATCAGTAGCGGTAGTGCTCGGGCTTGTACGGGCCCTCGACGTCGACGTCGATGTACTCCGCCTGGTCCTTCGTCAGCTTGGTGAGCTTGCCGCCCAGCGCCTCCAGGTGGATGCGCGCGACCTTCTCGTCCAGCACCTTCGGGAGGCGGTAGACCTCCTTGTCGTACTCCTGGAACTTGGTGAACAGCTCGACCTGCGCGATCACCTGGTTGGAGAACGAGTTGGACATCACGAAGCTCGGGTGGCCGGTGGCGTTGCCCAGGTTGAGCAGGCGGCCCTCCGACAGCACCAGGATGCTGTGGCCGTCCGGGAACACCCACTCGTCGACCTGCGGCTTGATGTTGATCCGCTGGATGCCCGGGTAGCGCTGGAGGCCGGCCATGTCGATCTCGTTGTCGAAGTGGCCGATGTTGCCCAGGATCGCCTGGTGCTTCATGCGCTCCATGTGCTCGATGCGCACAACGTCCTTGTTGCCGGTCGTGGTGATCACGATGTCGGCCTTGTCCAGGACGTCCTCGAGCACCTGCACGTCGTAGCCGTCCATCGCGGCCTGGAGGGCGCAGATGGGGTCGATCTCCGTGACGATGATCCGGGCGCCCTGGCCCCGCAGCGACTCCGCCGCGCCCTTGCCGACGTCGCCGTAACCGCAGATCACGGCGACCTTGCCGCCCATGAGCACGTCGGTGCCGCGGTTGATGCCGTCGATCAGCGAGTGGCGGATGCCGTAGCGGTTGTCGAACTTCGACTTGGTCACGGCGTCGTTGACGTTGATCGCCGGGAACAGCAGCTCGCCGGCCGCCGCCAGCTGGTACAGGCGCATGACGCCCGTGGTGGTCTCCTCGGTCACGCCGCGGATGCCCTCGGCGATCTTGGTCCACTTGCCGGAGTCCGCCGCCAGCGACTTGCGCAGGGTCTCCAGGACGATCTGCCACTCCTCCGGGTCGTCCTCGGAGGCCGCGGGCACGACGCCGGCCTTCTCGTACTGGACGCCCTTGTGGACCAGCAGGGTGGCGTCACCGCCGTCGTCGAGGATCATGTTCGGGCCGCCGCCGTCGGGCCAGGTCAGCATCTGCTCGGCGGTCCACCAGTACTCCTCCAGCGTCTCGCCCTTCCAGGCGAACACCGGGACGCCCTTGGGCTCCTCGACGGTGCCGTGCGGGCCGACGACGACCGCCGCGGCGGCGTGGTCCTGGGTGGAGAAGATGTTGCACGAGGCCCAGCGGACCTCGGCGCCCAGGGACACGAGCGTCTCGATGAGCACGGCGGTCTGCACGGTCATGTGCAGCGAGCCGGAGACCCGCGCCCCCTTCAGCGGGTACACCTCGGAGTACTCGCGGCGCAGCGCCATCAAGCCGGGCATCTCGTGCTCGGCCAGGCGGATCTCCTTGCGGCCGAACTCAGCCTGGGAGAGGTCGGCCACGGCGAAATCGATGCCGTTGCGGGTCTGGAGCCTCTCGGCGGTCATGACGGGTTCCTCCATCTCGGGGTCGGCTGCCGACCCTACCGCCCGCCACGCCGGGACTTCGGGTCGGCTGCGGTGGGGACCTGGATGGACCACTATGACGGGACTGGCGAGGACGGCTCGCAGGAGGTTTCGTGCTGATTCCCGGCCCCGACACCCGGGTGGTCGAACTGCGCGTGCACGGCGTCCAGGGCACCACCCCGCAGTCCCTGGTGGACGCGGTGGCCGCGGTGGACGTCGCGGGGGACGGACTCGGGCGGATCGTGCGCCCGGCCGACCGGCTGCGCAGACCCGCGCCAGGGCCGGTGCTCCAGGCCAACGGACGACCAGTGCCGCGCGTGGTCGAGGGCTACGTGTGGGGCGGCATGACCTCTGGCGGCTGGGCGAAGGCGACGTGGGCGTTGCTGTTCCCGTTCTCGCTGGCCAACGTGGCGCACTGGATGCTGCCGCCGGTGCCCGCCGGGTCCACGGTCGCGCACCTGCTGGGCATCGGGCTGCGGTCGTTGCTGCGGCTGGCGGCGCTGCTGCTGACCGTGCTGCTGGTCGCGCAGGTGGCGGTGATCAGCCTGGACCTGGTGGCGGCGCAGTGCCTCGCGCCGGGGTCGCCGTGCTTGTGGGGGCCGGTGGGCGAGGTGCCGTGGGTGCGGTCGGTGGTCGGGATGACGCCGATCGCGCTGGTGGTGCTCGTGCTGCACGGGGTGTCCAGTGTGGACTGGCGGATCGAGCGGAAGGCCGTGCCGGCGTCGGGTCCGGTGGGGTCGAGCCTGCCCGGCGCGCACGTCGCGACGGACCCGGACGTGCCCGCGCTGCGCGTGCTGCACCTGGTGGCGGCGTTGGGCGCGGGTGCGGTGGTCGGGCTCGGCGGGCCGTTGGGTCCGCTGGTCGCGCCCGGTTGGCACGGGGTGGCGCTGTGGGTGTGCTGGGGACTGGGTGTTGCGCTGGTGGGGTTCGCGGCGCTGGCCGGGATGCTGCTGGACGACCCGACCGGCGGCGCGCCGCACCGCGGTGGGCGGTGGCTGCGGGCGGCGCTGTCCCGGCGGCCACGGCGGGTGCTGCTGGGGAGCGCGTGGGCGGTGTTCGCGGTGGCCGCGGGGCTGGTGACGCGGCTGCCGGACCGGATGCCGGGCACCGACCTGGCCGTGCAGGTGGTGGCGGCGCTGGTCGCGCTGGTGTGCTTCGCGCTGGGGTTGCTGCTGGTGCCGGCGGCGTTGTTGGCCCGGCGGACGTGGCGGGAGCTGCCGCGGGACCAGCGGCCGTGGGCGGGCGGGTGGATGGCGGCGCCCGTGGTCGCGGTCGCGGCGTTGCTGGGCGGCGGGTTCGGCGCGGGGGTCGCGCTGACGCTGCGGCGGCTGCTCGGGCACGGCGTCCTGCCGCGCGGGTACGACTACATCGCGCTGCTGTGGGGCGTGGCCGGGGTGCTCGGGCTGGTCGCGGTGCTGGTCATGGCGGCGACGACCGGGATGGTGCGGTGGAACGCGCTGCGCCGGGGCAAGGAGTGGGCGCGCGAGGCGTCGCTGCTGCACTCCGGTCGGGCGCGGGACGTCGTGCGGGCGTCGCGGGCGTGGTGGTGGGCGCGGTGGCAGCAGCGGCACAGCCACCACGTGGTGCTGATCGCGGCTTCCGTGCTGGTGGTCGGCGCGGTGCCGGCGGCGGTGCTGCGGCTGCGCGAGGTCGACCCGCCGGGGTGGACGCGGCCGTTCGCGGCGGTCGGGGTCGTGGTGCTGGCTGTGCTGGCGCTGTCGCTGCTGCGGGCGGTGTGGTTGGCGGCTCGGCGTCCGGACACCGGGCGTCAGCTCGGGGTGCTGGCGGACCTGGCGGCGTTCTGGCCGCGGGAGGCGCACCCGGTCGTGCCGCCTTGTTATGCGTTGAAGGTCGTACCGGAGCTGGTGTCACGGGTGCGCGACCACCTCGCCGACCCCGGGACGCGGGTCGTGCTGGCCGGGCACTCGCAGGGGTCGCTGCTGGCGGCCGTGGCGGCGGCGCGGCTGTTGGAGGAGCTGCCCCCAGACCAGGCGGCGCGGCTGGGGCTGGTCACCGCGGGGTCGCAGTTGCAGTGGGCGTACCAGCGCGCTTTCCCGGCGGTGGTGCCGCACAGCTCGTTGGCGGCGTTGTCGGGTGGTCTGCGCGGGCGGTGGCGGGCGCTGTGCCGGGGCACCGATCCTTTGGGCGGCGCCGTGACGACGTGGGGCCGGCAGGTGTTCGACGGGATGCTGCTGGGCGTGGGCTTCCTGCCGGACGGGACGACCGGGGCGCTGCCGCCGGCGGGTCGTGGTCCGACCGGGGCGCTGGTGTTGGGGGGTGACCACTGGCTGCCGGACCCACAACGCGGCCCGTTCCCCGGTCGGCGCTGGGCGGCGGGCGTGAACCGGCACCGCGACTACACCTCCGACCCGGAGTGGGACCGTGCGGTGGCCATCGCGGCGGGTTTGGAGGACGTGACCGCGCCGCCCGCCCCGCCGGGCCTGGTGTTGCCGGTGGCGCGGGGCGTGTCAGCCCAGGTGCGTCAGGAGCCGGCCGGCGACGTCGGACCGACCGAGTCGTCGGACGTCGTGCCGTAAGCGTTCACCCGCGCTCGTCGTGCCCGACGTGCGCGTGGAAGAACGCCACCGCCGCGCCGCTCGCGGCCAGCCCCGCGAGGACGGCGGCGGCGGTGTTGTCACCGGCCAGGTAGGTCAGCACGCCGGCGGCGGCCCCGCAGAGCAGCCCCAGGGCCAAGACGGCGGCCGTGCGGGTGCTCACCAGGGGTGGACGTGTCTCGCTCACTTCGCGACTCCGAGATGGGTGCTCCGACTGCGACATGAGGACTTCTATGTCCTCTGCGACCAACGACGGCACGTCTGAAGGAGGTTGGCCACTTTTCGTACTCGCCCGTGCCGATCGCGCTCCTGACCCACATACAACCTCCCGTTCGGGTGGTGGGTCAGGCGAGGAGAGCCAGGATTGGTCGACACGGACGACCGCCGGCAGGCAGACGTGAGGCTCCGCGACGCGCTGGTCGCGGAGAACTGCGACGGGCCGGTTTGGCAACGGTTCGCCGCGACCTTGGCCGAGTACGGGTACGCCGTCGTCATGGCGTGGTTGAGGTCGGGTGCGATCTTCTCCCTGTGCGCGGAGAAGAGGTGCGCGGTCGGCGACCCGCCACCGTATTGGGAGCACGACGACCTGGTGAGTCTCACCACCGACACGGTGATCGGGGCGATCCGCGACTTCCGCACCAAAGCACTGCTCGACGGCGGCTGGGATCCCGACGGTGGTGCCGGCCTCAAGACCTACTTCGCCACGGCGTGCGTGTACGCCTTCCCGAACGTCTACCGACGGTGGCAGACCGAGTTCAACCGGCGCTTGGCCGAGTCCTCGTTCTCGGTGCGCGAGGACGACCTGGTCGACGTCTCCTCGACCGCCCCCGACCCCAGCGACGTGGTGGTCACGCGGCTGGAGGTGAAGCGCCGGTTGGCGGACATCGGCGACGAGCGAGCCAAACGCGCATTGATCCTCCGGGAAGCCGGCTACACGATCGGCGAGATCGCGGAGGTGCTCGGCACCAGCCACGGGGCCATCAAGGGCGCGTTAGAAAGGCTGCGAAGAACGCTCGGCGAAGCAACAGGGAATGGAGGTGGCGATGTCTAGGGCGACGAACGCACCCGGCTGGGACACGGCGGCGGCTGACGACCTGATCGAGGGATCTTCGTTCGGCACGGTCGACGCCTGCGACCTCCGCGACCGCACACCACCGGCGGTGGTCGACGCCATCCTCGCCGGCGTCGGGAACGGTCTACGGCGGAGGTTGACCAGCGTCCGCGAGCCGGTTCGCGGTATCGCCGCACCGCGCGTTCCGGCCCCCGCCGTCCAGCAACACTCCGGTCAGGGCACACGCCACCGCGGCTTGGTCGCGCATCACACCGTCGGCCAGCTCGCGCTCCAGGAGGACTCCGCCGCCAGTGGGATCGGCTGGCCGAGCAACAGCCTGCTGGGTCGCCTTCGCGAGAACACCCGACAGGAGCTGCTGAACATCGGCACGGTCGTGCGGTACACGGCCGACCGGGATGTCATCGAGCAGGACGCGAACGACACTCACGTCCTTCTGCTGCTCGAAGGCGTGGTGAAGGTGCAGGTCACCGACGAGACCGGCGACACCGCGCTGCTGGCCGTCCGCTCGGCGGGCGACCTGGTGGGCGAGATGGCCGCGCTGGACCAAAGGCCGCGCTCGGCCAGCGTGGTGACCTGCGGTGACGTGGTGGCCAAGCTGATCACCAGCGGAGAGCTGATGAGCTTCCTGCACCGCCGCAACGACGTGTTCGTCGAGTTGATCAACGTGATCAACGACCGGTTGCGCTGGGCCAACCAGCGCCGCCGCGATTTCCTGTCCCACCCTGCCGCCGAACGGGTGGCACGCGTGGTCGTCGAATTGGTGCAGACCTACGGCCGGGAAGAGGCCCACGGCTGGACCCTCGGAATTCCGCTGACCAAGGTCGAGTTGGCCTCCATCGCCGGGATGAAGCCCCGAACGGCGGAGAAGGCGTTCAGCGACCTGCGCAAGGCGGGTGTCGTGATCACCCACCTCCGCCGCGACCTGCTGATACCCGATCTGGACAGGCTACGAAAATTCGCAGGGATCTGAGGTGCTGTCAACCCAGGTGCGCCAGGAGCCGGTCGGCGACGTCGGTGCGGCCGGTGTCGGTGAGTAGGCCGGCGGGGGCCAGGACGTAGTTGCGGTCCACGGTGATGTGGGCGTTCTTCAGGATCGGGCGCAGGACCGGGTCGTCGTGGAGTGTCCTGTCCACTTCGGACAGGTCTGGTGCGTGGCGGAAGACGCCGCCGGACAGGACCAGGCGGCCGGCGCCTTGCGGGCCCAGTTGGCCGTCCACCAGGCGGAGGTGGCGGCGGACGGCCAGGACCGCGGCCAGGGCGGCCAGGCGGAGGTCCACCGTCTGGTCGTCGGCGAGGTAGCGGACGTCGGTGGCTCGGCGGTCCGCCTCCGACTGGAGGATTGCGGCTTCGGTTTTGTCGATGAGCTTTTCCGTTACCGCCTCGGCCACGACGCCTGGGGCGGACCAGCGCATGCCCAGGTCGCCTTCGACGGTGCGGCGGTCGGGTGGGAGGGCGACGGTGCGGTCTGATCTGTCCACAGTGGACACTGCCGAGTAGACATCGGTTGTGGCGCCGCCCACATCGACGACCAGGACCGCACCCTCACCGTCCTGTGTGGCCAGCCGGGAGACGCCCTTCAGCACCGCGTCCGGGGTCACGGCGCGGACCAGATTGCGGAAGCGGGGACCTCGGGACAAGCCCTTGCCGCCGATCACGTGCCGCAGGAAGACGTCCCGGATGGCGGCGCGGGCGGACGCGGGGGCCAGCTCGCCGACGTCGGGCAGGACGTTGTCGGCGGCCACGACCGTGCGGCCGGAGAGGAGGTCGAGGGCCTCGGCGCGTGCCTCGGCGTTGCCCGCGAGCACGATCGGGCACGCCAGGCGGTTGCGGCCGATGCGGTTCGCGTTGTGCAGCAGCACCGAACGGTCGCCGCCGTCCGTGCCGCCGACCAGGAGGACCAGGTCCGGCTTCGCCGCACGCAACGCGCGCAGGCCCGGCCCGTCGAGCAGGCCCGCCGAGACGTGCACCACACGGGCGCCCGCGGACAGCGCCACGCGGTACCCGGCCTCGGCGCTGACCAGCCGTTCCTGCCCCACGACGGCCAGCCGCAACCCACCGCCGGCCGACGAGCACGCCAGCACCTCGTCCGCCCCGCCCAGCTCGGCGGACACCTCGGCGATCCCGTCGAGGACCTCCGGCGGCGACGTCGGCCGCTGGGCCGTCCCGAGCAGGTCGCCGGTCGCGGACACCAGCGCGCCCTTGGTCCACGTCGAGCCCACGTCCAGGCAGAGCACGGTCATGTGGGGAAAGCTACCGGGTGGGGCGGGCCTCTAGGCTGGCCCGACGTCAGGACACAACCCTCGACGAGGAGGAGAAGCACCGTGCCGGGGAACGGGCTTTGGCGCACCAAGTCGATCGAACAGTCGATCGCCGACACCGACGAGCCGGACACCAGGCTCCGCAAGGACCTCACCGCGTGGGACCTCACGGTGTTCGGTGTCGCCGTCGTCATCGGCGCGGGCATCTTCACGCTCACCGCGTCCACAGCGGGCAACCTCGCCGGACCGTCGGTGTCGTTGGCCTTCGTGCTCGCCGCCGTCGCCTGCGCGCTGGCGGCGCTGTGCTACGCGGAGTTCGCGTCCACCGTGCCGGTCGCGGGCAGCGCGTACACGTTCTCGTACGCCACCTTCGGCGAGTTCGCCGCGTGGATCATCGGGTGGGACCTGGTCCTGGAGTTCGCGGTCGGCGCGGCGGCGGTCGCGAAGGGCTGGTCGCTGTACCTCCAGACCGTGCTCGGGCAACTCGGGCTCGACCTGAAGACGACCGCGGTCGTGGCCGGGATCGAGGTCGACTGGGGTTCGCTGCTGCTGGTGGGCGCGCTGACGGTGCTGCTGGTGGTGGGCACCAAGCTGTCCTCGCGGGTCAGCGCGGTGATCACGGCGGTGAAGGTCGCCGTGGTGCTGCTGGTGATCGTGCTGGGCATCGGGTACATCAAGGCCGCGAACTACAGCCCGTACATCCCGCCCGCGCAGACCGGCGGCACGACCGCGACCGGCCTGGAGCAGTCGCTGTTCTCGCTGGTCACGGGCTTCGAAGGCAGCACGTACGGCGTGCTGGGACTGCTCGCGGCGGCGTCGCTGGTGTTCTTCGCGTTCATCGGCTTCGACGTGGTCGCCACGACCGCGGAGGAGACGCGCAACCCGCAGAAGGCCGTGCCGCGGGGCATCCTGGGGTCGCTGGCGATCGTGACCGTGCTGTACGTGGCGGTGTCGCTGGTGATCACCGGCATGCTGCCCTACGACCGGCTGAAGACCCAGCCGGACGGGTCGCGCGCCACGCTGGCCACGGCGTTCGCGGAGAACGGGGTCGACTGGGCGGCGACGGTGATCTCCGTCGGGGCGCTGGCCGGCCTGACGACGGTCGTGATGGTGCTCATGCTCGGTCAGTCGCGCGTGCTGTTCGCGATGTCCCGCGACGGCCTGATGCCGCGCGGCCTGGCGCGCACCGGCAAGCACGGGACGCCGTTCCGGATCACCGTGATCATCGGCGTGCTGGTCGCGATCGCGGCGGGCTTCTTCCCGGCGGGCAAGCTGGAGGAGATGGTCAACGTCGGCACGCTGTTCGCGTTCGTGCTGGTGTCGGCGGGCGTGCTGGTGCTCCGCAAGACCCGCCCGGACCTGCCGCGCGGCTTCCGCGTGCCCTGGGTGCCGGTGGTGCCGATCCTGGCGATCTTGGCGTGCCTGTGGCTGATGCTGAACCTGACCGCGTTGACGTGGGTGCGGTTCCTGGCGTGGATGGCGCTGGGCGTGGTCGTGTACTTCGTCTACGGCCGGCGGCACTCGCTGCTGGGTCGCGGACACGGGGCGACGGCCGTGCCCGTGGTGAAGCCGGACGAGGTGCCGTAGCACCCCGCACGAAGGAGAACCGGCCGCGTTCCCTTGCGGGGCGCGGCCGGTTCGAAGAACTCGACGACCGGGCGGCGAGGCGGAGAGCACCCGTCGCCCGGGGTCGTCACGACTTGGTCAGCGACCGGTCCAGGTCGGGCTCCAGGTAGATCAGCCGGGCCGCCGGGACCTTGTTCCGCACCCGTTGTTCCGCCGCGTCGATGGCCTCCGCCACCTCGACCACCGTCAGCCCCGGGTTCAGTGCGATCTTCGCCGCCACCAGCAGCTCGTCCGGCCCGATGTACTGCGTCCGGATGTGGATGACGCGCTGGACCTTGCCCGCCGCCAGCTCGTCCACGATCACGTCCAGCTCCGCCGGGGCCGCGCCCTCGCCGATGAGCAGGGACTTCATCTCCACGATGAGGATGATCGCGATCACACCGAGCAGCACGCCGATGCAGATGGTGCCGACGGCGTCCCACACCGGGTTGCCGGTCAGCATCGACATCCCCACGCCGAACAGGGCCAGCACCAGGCCGACCAGCGCGCCCAGGTCCTCCAGGAGCACCACGGGCAGCTCGGGGACCTTCGACTGGCGGATGAACTGCCACCAGGTCGCGTCGCCCTTGATCAGCTTCGACTCGGCGATCGCGGTCTTGAAGCTGTAGGTCTCCAGGCCGATCGCCACCACCAGGATGCCGACCGCGACCAGCGGGGACGACAGCGGCTCGTGGGCCTCCAGCTTGTGGATGCCCTCGTAGAGCGCGAAGACCGAGCCCAGGCTGAACAGCAGCAGGGCCACCACGAACGAGTAGAAGTACCGGTCGCGGCCGAAGCCGAACGGGTGGTTCAGCGTCGCCTGTCGACGGGACGTCTTCTGGCCCAGCAGCAGCAGGCCCTGGTTCGAGGTGTCGGCCACCGAGTGCACCGCCTCGGCCAGCATCGACGACGACCCCGTGATCAGAAAGCCGACGAACTTCGCCAACGCGATCCCGGCGTTGGCCACCAACGCGGCGATGATCGCCTTGGTACCGCCTCCTGCTGACACGGTTGCTCCCTCAGCCAAAACGTCCGGTTTGCCGGTGTTACCGCGACGACCCTAGTGCGTTGACCTTAATCGTTGCCCGCGGTCGCCCGGAAAAGCCGGGTCGGCTCGTCGGCGGTGACGACCACCGCGGGATCGGAGGCGGGCACCCACACCGACTGGCCGCGGCCGAGCTCGACCACCCGGCCTGCGCACGCCAGCCGCGCCCGACCCTGCGTGACCAGCAGGATCTGCGGACCGTGGTGGTTGACCCGGGTCTCGCCGCCCGCGTCGAGCTCCAGGCGGGACAGCTCGAACTCCGGGCTGGGCGTGCGGTAGGTCCACACGCCCGGCTGGGTCGCCTCGCCGGCCAGCACGGTCATGTCGCCGCACGTGAAGTCCAGCACCCGCATCAGCTCGGGCACGTCCACGTGCTTGGGGGTCAGGCCGCAGCGCAGCACGTTGTCCGAGTTGGCCAGGATCTCCACGCCGGTGCCGTGCAGGTAGGCGTGCAGGTTGCCGGCGGGCAGGTGGATGGCCTCGCCGGGCTTGAGCACCAGGCGGTTGAGCAGCATCGCGGCCAGCACGCCGGCGTCGCCGGGGTAGGCCTCGCCCAGCTCCAGGATGGTGCGGCACTCCAGGTCGAACTCGCCGCGTTCCTTCACGTGCAGCACGCACGCGTCCAGCACCTGCGGCAGCAGGGCGTCCAGCGCGGGCTGCGGCAGCGTGATGAGCGTGGTGAACAGGGCGCGCAGCCCGTTCTCGTCCGGCTGCGCGGCCAGCAGCTCGGTGTACGGGGTCAGGTCCGGCGCCTCCAGCGACCGCAGCAGCGCCACGGTCCGCTCCGGCGCCCGGAACCCGGCCAGCGCGTGGAACTCGGTCAGCGCGCAGATCAGCTCGGGCTTCGCCGACGGGTCCTTGTAGTTGCGCACCGACGACTCCATCGGCACGCCGGACTTCTCCTCCAGCGCGAAGCCCAGCGCGGCCTGCTCGGCCGACGGGTGCGCCTGGAGGCTCAGCGGCTCGTCGGCCGCCAGCACCTTGAGCAGGAACGGCAGCCTGCTGCCCCACCGCTGCGCGCAGTGCGCCCCGAGCTGGCCGTCCGGGTCCTCGGCGAGCAGGTCGAGCAGCGTGCGCTCGCCCTCGGGCCGCAGCACCCGGGACGGGTCACCGGGGTGGGCTCCCATCCACAGCTCGGCCTCCGGGTGCGGCGCGGGCACCTCCCTCCCGAGCAGCTCGGCGATGGCGGTACGCGAACCCCACGCGTACGCCCGCACCGCGTTGTGCAGCAGTTCCACAGCGACAATCCCCTCACACGGCCGGCGCGTACAGCCCGGGGCCACCCAGCGTCCCCGCCGCGAGTCCCAGGTACAGCGCGGCCAGTTCGAACCGCAGGGCGAGCAACGCGGAGCACACCGCGTCGCCGCCGGTCACTTCCTCGGCCGGTTCGAGCACGTCGGCTCCCGGCAAGGTGTCCTGCGCGGACCGCCGCGCGATCTCGGCGGCCCTGCCCTGGCGCACGGCCAGCAGCAGCACCCGCACCAGGCCTTCGGACTCGTCGTCCGGGTCGGCGAAGATGTCCGCGCCGGACGTGCCGTGGACGGCCCGGCGGTGCAGCACCGACCTCGTCAGCGCCTGAGGATAGCCCGCCACGTCGCTGACCAGACCCGCGTAGCAGGCCAGCACGCCCGCGCCGTGCGCCGCGACGGCCGTCGCCGGCTCGTCCAGGCCCCACAGCAGCGGGGTGCGGTCGGCGACGCGCAGCGCGAGCGACTTGGCCGGGTTGACGAACGACTCGTGCATCGGGTGGTCGCGCTCGGCCTCGCGGTCCAGCTCGTCGGCCACCAGCTGGATGTCCACGTCCAGCAGCTTGAGCGCGTTGAGCGCCACCGCCCACGCGCCGAACGCGCGCGCGAACCCGAAACCCCGCGGCACGGGCACGCGCGGCGGGATCAGCAGCGCCTGACCCGCCGCCGACGCGGCCACCGGGCCGTCCGGCTCGGCGGTGAGCAGCACCCGCGCGCCACGCCGGCCGGCCCGGTCGACGGCCTCGGCCAGCACCACGTCACCGGGGTCCTCGGTGTGGGCGAGCACCACGTCCAGCGCGCCCACCCACGTCGGCACGTCGTCGGAGACGACGACCGGCACCGGGCACGACGGCCCGAGCAGCGCGGTCACCAGCTTCGCCACGGCGGGCGCCACGCCCGGCCGGGTCACCAGCACCAGGGCGCGCGGGCGTTCGGCGAACACCCGCCGCACGTCCGACTCCTCCGCCGCCTCGGCGGTCGCCCGGACCTGCGCGCCCGCCCGCGCGGCGGCCCTCAGCAGACCGCTCGTGTCGACGTCGGCGAGCCGGGCCTGGTCGTCGAGGAGGCTGTCGTCGAGCACCCGGTCACCCCGCCGACGGCTCGACAGCCTCGTCGAGCAGCAGCACCGGGATGCCCTCCCGGACCGGGAACGACCGGCCGCAGGAGGTGCAGGTCAGGAAGTCGGCCTGCGGGTCCGCGGCGGTGCCCGGTGTCAGCGGCGCGTGCTCCGGGCACGGGCAGGCCAGGATCTCCAGCAGCTGCGGGTCGAGTTGGACGGCCACGGCTGTCATCCCCTCACGATCGCCAGGACCTCGTCGCGCAGCGCGGCGACGGAGGCCGCGTCGGCGGCTTCGACGTTGAGCCGCAGCAGCGGCTCGGTGTTGGAGGCGCGCAGGTTGAACCACGAGCCGTCGGGCAGGCTGACCGTGAGACCGTCCAGCTCGTCGAGCGTGACGCCCTCCCGGCCGCCGAACTCGGCCTTGATGGCCGCCAGCCTGCCCGCCTGGTCGTCCACCGTCGAGTTGATCTCGCCGGAGGCGGCGTAGCGCTCGTAGTCGCTGGTCAGGGCGGACAGCGGGCCGTCCTGCTCGCCGAGCGCGGCGAGCACGTGCAGCGCGGCCAGCATGCCGGTGTCGGCCCGCCAGAAGTCGCGGAAGTAGTAGTGGGCGGAGTGCTCGCCGCCGAAGATCGCGCCGGTGCGCGCCATCTCCTCCTTGATGAAGGAGTGGCCGACGCGGGTGCGGACGGGCGTGCCGCCGTGCTCGCGGACGATCTCGGGGACCGAGTGCGAGGTGATCAGGTTGTGGATGACCGTGCCGCCCGGGTCCTTGGCCAGCTCGCGCACGGCGACCAGCGCGGTGATGGCGCTCGGGGACACCGGCTCGCCGCGCTCGTCCACGACGAAGCAGCGGTCCGCGTCGCCGTCGAACGCGACACCCGCGTCCGCGCCCTCCTCCTTGACCCGGGCCTGGAGGTCGACGATGTTCTTCGGGTCCAGCGGGTTGGCCTCGTGGTTGGGGAAGCTGCCGTCCAGCTCGAAGTACATCGGGACGACGTCGATGGGCAGGCCCTCGAACACCTTGGGCACGGTGTGGCCGCCCATGCCGTTACCCGCGTCCACGACGATCTTCAACGGCCGCGAGCCGGACAGGTCGACCAGTTCGCGCAGGTAGGCGGCGTACTCGACGAGCATGTCCCGCTCGGTGACGGTGCCCTGGGTCACGCCCTCGGCGTCCGCGACGCCCTGCTCGACGTCGGCGCGGATCTGCCCGAGCCCGCTGTCCTGGCCGACCGGCGCGGCGCCCGCGCGGCACAGCTTGATGCCGTTGTACTTGGCCGGGTTGTGGCTGGCGGTGAACATCGCGCCGGGCAGGTCGAGCTTGCCGGAGGCGAAGTAGAGCATGTCCGTGCTGGCCAGCCCGATGCTGACGACGTCGACACCCTGCTTGGTCACGCCCTCGGCGAACGCGGCGGCCAGACCGGGCGAGGACTCGCGCATGTCGTGGCCGATGACCACGGCGGGCCCACCGACCAGCCGCGCGAAGGCGGCGCCGAAGTCGCGGACGACGTCCGCGTCAAGCTGTTCACCGACGACTCCGCGGATGTCGTAGGCCTTGACGATGGCGGACAGATCGCGCACAGCCACACTCCCGGTTTGGCGCTTGACGTGGGCGTGCCGAAGCCTACCGGCGTTGCCGTGACGGCCGTGTCGGGTCCGTTCAGTCTTCGTTAGGATCGGGCAGAACCCGCAGGTGACCACGCCGGATGGTGCCCGCGGGCACCTCGGGCGCCTCCACCGGCCGATCGGCGCGCCCGGCCTCCCGCACGGCCTCGGCGAGCGCCGTCAGGTCGTCCACGGTGGGTTCGGGTGCGACGAACTGCCCCTGGTGCCGGACGACCTCCCAGCCACGCGGCGCGGTGAGGCGCAGGGCGTGCTCTTCGCAGAGGTCGTAGCTGTGCGGCTCGGAGTAAGTGGCCAGCGGCCCGACGACCGCGGTCGAGTCCGCGTAGGCGTACGTGAGCGTGGCGACTGCCGGGTTCGCGCACCCGGTTCGCGAGCACCGTCTCACGCTCCGCACGGCGGGGACGATATCGCGTCCGGGCGCAGGTGTGTTGGATTGCCCTCAGCGCGTCGAGTACTTGGCCAAGTTCGCAGGTCGCCGACGGCCCCACCGACCCGGCCAACTAACCTGTACGACGTGGTGATGGCCAGGGGTTCGCGACGACACGGCCCGCAGAGCCGCCGCAGGCGAGACCGCCACGGCCGCGGCCTGCGCGGTCCGCTGTACCCAGCCACCCTCCCCGCGGCCCGCAGCCGAGCAGAACGCTTCGACGCCCTGGTCCTGGAAGCGCTGGAACCCATCGAGGCCCGCTGGCGCATCGAACTGACCCAACTGGACGTGGCGGTCGACGACGTCCCGGACGTCCAAGCCGCATCGGAAGACGGCGACGTGGTCGAGGACGGCAACGTCCCCCTGGCCCGCCTCCTCCCGGCCGGGGCGGACCGCAGAGCACGAATCGTCCTCTACCGCCGCCCCCTGGAAGCCCGCGCAAAGGACGGCGCGGACCTGGCCGACTTGGTGCACGACGTCTTGGTAGAACAGGTCGCCAACTACCTCGGCCTGGACCCAGACGTAATCGACGGCGAATAAGCCTCTCGTCGCATTCCGCCCAACGTCGGAATGCTCCGCGCCGAAGGCGCGAGCCGAAGCGGCTAGCGCCCACGGGAAGGGCCTCGGTTTCTTTCCCCGTCCGGCCT
>NZ_JBBEGC010000113.1:0-23663 GCF_037401995.1 Saccharothrix sp. CCNWYY140 | reverse complement strand
TCCCGTGGTCGCTGCCGCTTGGCGGAACGCAAGAGCTCCCCGCCCTTCGGGCGTAACGCCTTCGGCGAAAAGCGGCGTGCTCGTCTAGTTCACGGGGCGCTGACGGGTAGGGTCAGTTCGAAGATCGCGCCGCCCTCGTCGGCGTTGTAGACCGCCAGCCGCCCGCCGTGCGCCTGTGCGACCCACCGCACGATGGACAACCCCAGACCCGACGACCCGCCCGTGCTGGAGAACCGGTCGAACGCCTCCTCGGCCAGGGCCGCGTCGATGCCCGGACCGTGGTCGGCCACGGTGACGGTGCCGCCGGCGACGGTGATGTGGACGACGGCCTCCTCGCCCGGCCGCCGCCCGTAGCGCAGGGCGTTGTCCAGCAGGTTCCCGATCGCGCGTTGCAGCAGTGCCGGGTCGGCGTTCACCTTGGTCGGCGCGGCCGTGACGGTGACCTGTGCGCCCTCGGTCGGCGACTCCTCGACCACCCCGACGACGAGTTGGTCCAGCCACACCGGCTGGATCGCCAGCTGCTCCACCCCGGCGGCCAGGCGGGCGCGCACCAGCAGGCCGTCGATGATCCCGCCCATCCGTGCCGCGAGCCGGACTGTGCGCGGCAGCAGGTCCGCGCGTTGTGTCGGGTTGTCCAGCGCGGTCTCGGCCAGGGCGCGCAGCGCGGCGACGGGGGTGCGCAGGTCGTGTGCGGTCTCCGCGAGCAGCACCTCCTGTTGCTGCAACGCGGCGGCGGCGGGTCGGATGGCCCGGCCGGACAGCACGTGCCCGGCCACGCCCAAGCCGCCCACCAGGACCAGGCACCCGCCGACCACCAGCAGCAACAAGCGGGTGTGCTCCGCCTGGCGCGGCCGGGTGTCGGCGACCGCGACCACCGCGCCGATGTACTCCCGAGCCGGGCTGAGCAGCGGTTCCGCCCGCACCCGCACCAGCTCGCCGCCGGTGCCGCGCTGGTAGCCGTCGACCACCCCGCCCCGCCGCAACGCGCTGGTGGCCAGCGAGCTGAGCACCGCGTTGTCCACCGGCACGCACACCCGCTTCGACACGTGCGCCTGGAACGGGGGCGCGCCGCCGGGCAGGATCGCGAACTGCGGGCAGCCCTGGTTCAGCTCGTCGGTGTTGACCAGGTGGAAGTTCACCGCCCGGTCGAAGACCACCAGCCGGCTGACCGCCGAGGTGACCCGGGTCAGCTGCGCGTCCAGCTCGGCCTCGCCCTGCCGGGCGTCGTCGAGCACGACCCACCAGGCGAACGCGACCAGCGCGATCGTGTTGGTCACCGTGAACACGGCGGTCAGCACCCAGCGCAGCCGGCGCAGCCGGTCGGCCGCCGACCCGGTCACGGCGTCCCCACCAGGTACCCGCGCCCGCGCACGGTGTGGATCAGGTCGGGTTCGCCCAGCTTGCGCCGCAGCCGCTTCACCACCACGTCGACCACGTTCGCAGTCGGGTCGGTCGCGGAGTCCCAGCAGTGCTCGATCAGCTCGCCCCGCTCCACCGCCTGGTCGACCCGCGTCAGCAGGTGTTCCAACACGGCGAACTCCTTGGCCGTCAGGGTCAGCAGCACCCCGCCACGCCGCACCTCGCGCCGCGCGCAGTCCATCTCCAGGTCCGCGTGCCGCAGCACGGCCGGCCGCGCGCCCGACCGGCGGCACAGGTTGCCCACCCGCGCAGCCAACTCCGCCACGGAGAACGGTTTGACCAGGTAGTCGTCACCGCCGTGCTCGAACCCGGCGACCCGGTCGGCCAGGGCGTCCCGGGCGGTCAGGAACAGCACCGGCACGCTCCACCCGGCGAGCCGGCGCGCGTGGACGTAGTCGAGGGAGTCGCCGTCGGGCAGCATCCGGTCGAAGACGACGCACGCGAAGTCGCCGGTGGCCAGCACGCGGTCGGCGCCGGCGATGTCCGCGGCGGCGTCCACCCGCAACCCCTCGGCGCGCAGCGCCGCCGCCACCGCCACCCGCAGGTCCTCGTCGTCCTCGACGACCATCACCCGTGTCATCGAAACCTCATGTGTGCCGGTGCATGGTTGGCGCGTGGTTCGGCGTTCACGACGAAGCTCGCCGGCTCGAACGCTAGTGCGCCGGCGAGCATAAACCACGGGGTCGGCCCGATCTGGCAGGAACCGGACGCGGCCGGTGGTACGTCCACTGTGGACAGAGGTAGGGGGAGGACTTGTCATGAACACCCGGTTGAGCCTGGTAGGGGGCACCGCACGGGACCCGGGCGTGGACTCGGTCCTGGCGTCCGCGCAGCGCGAGGTCCTGGTGCTGAGCACCGGCGGCGCGGTCGCGTTCGGCCGGGTGGACCGCGACAACCTGCGCCGGGGCGTCCGGTACCGGGTGCTGGTGCCGGACTCGGTGCGCCTGTCCGGCAAGGTCACCGCCCTGGCGGCGGCCGGCGCGGAGGTGCGCACGGAGACCGCCGTGCCGATGGACGCCCTGGTGGTGGACGGCACCACCGCCCTGCTGCCCGGACCGCACACCGGCGTGGCCGCGTTCCGGCTGACCAGCGTCGTCGCGGCCACCACCGCCCTGTTCGACCGCATGTGGCCGGCAGCGGTGCCGCTGGTTCCTGCCGAGCCGGTCGAACACCGGGAGGCACTGAGCCCACGCGAACGCGACCTGCTGGCCCTGCTGTGGTCCGGCGCGACCGACGACTCGGCGGCGGCCCGCCTGGGCATCTCCGTCCGCACGGTCCGCCGCATGGTCTCCGACATCATGAACCGCCTGGGCGCCCGCAGCCGCTTCCAAGCAGGCGCCAAGGCCGCCGACCGCGGCTGGCTGATGGACCGCGCCGGATGACCACCGCCGTGCACGTCTCCGACCGCCCCGGCGGGTACCCGACCCTCGCCCAGGCCCTGGCCGATGCGCCGGACGGCACCGTGATCACCCTGGCCACGGGCACCTATCCCGAGTCGGTGGAGCTGACCGGCCGGAGGATCACCGTCCAAGCCGCCGACGCGGGTGTAGTGCTGGCTGGTCCGATACGCGCGATCGGGGGCGAGTTGGTGCTGCGCGGGATCGAGGTGCGCGGCGGCATCACGACCGACGACGTGGCCCTGACCGTCGACCGCTGCACCGTGTCCGGCGGCCGAGGACCGGCGCTACGAGTGCGCGGCAGCACGGCGTTCGAGGTCGTCGGCTGCACGATCACCGCGTCCGAGCAGGGAGTGGTGGTCGAGGGCGCACCCGGCACGCTCACCGCGACCACCATCTCGGAGGTGACCGGGGACGGCGTCGTCGTGGGGGTCGGCGCCGACCCGGTGCTGCGGGAGTGCACGGTGACCGGCTGCGGCCTGCGCGGCATCTACGTCTACCAGTACAGCCGCCCGGTCATCGAGGACTGCGAAATCACCCGAACCGGCGCCGAGGGCATAGCCGCAGCCCACCACGCCGCTCCCGTATTACGCCGCTGCACGGTGTCTGCCACCCGAGGTGCAGGCATTGCCTTCGCAGCAGGCTGTGGCGGCACAGTCGACTCGTGCCACGCGGACATCCACGTGGACCCGACCGCCACCACAACGGTCATCGAAGGCCCGCCTTCAGTCGGTCCGCTGGAGGCTCTGCTGGCGGAGCTGGATGGAATGATCGGCTTGCCCCAGGTCAAGGCCGAGGTCCGCGCCCTGGTGGACGAGTTGCAGGTCAACGAGTGGCGACGTGCCGCAGGCTTGCCAGTCGGACCAACCGGCCACCACCTGGTCTTCGCCGGCGCGCCAGGCACAGGTAAGACAACGGTGGCCAGGATCTACGGCAAACTCCTCAAGGCCTTGGGGGTGCTGCCGGGCGGCGAGTTCCACGAGGTGTCCCGACGCGACCTGGTGGGCCAGTACATCGGCCACACCGCCGAGAAGACCGCTTCGGTGTTCGAACAGGCTATGGGCGGGGTGTTGTTCATCGACGAGGCGTACACCCTGACCCGCGCGGCAGGCGCGGGAGACTTCGGCCAGGAGGCCGTGGACACCCTGGTCAAGTTGATGGAGGACCACCGCGATTCGGTAGCCGTGATCGTCGCCGGCTACACCGGTGAGATGACCGGCTTCCTGGCAGCGAACCCGGGCTTGGCGTCGAGGTTCGGCAAGACGGTCGAGTTCGAGGACTACACACCCGACGAGCTGCTGGGGATCATCGACCGAATGGCCCTGTCCGGCGAGTACCACCTGGACCGAGGCTCCGACCCCATCCTCCTGGACCACTTCGAACACGCATCCCAGGACCCGAACTTCGGCAACGCCCGCGACGCCCGCAAGCTCTTCGAGGCAGTACGCAAGGCCCAGTCACAGCGCCTGCGCACCTTGGGTCGAATCCCGGAAGTGGCCGAACTACGCGAACTACGAGTCGAAGACGTCCTAGCCGCCATCACCCACTGACCACCGCACACGGCGCATCGGCTCAACGTTGGGCATCCAAGCGTAGCGAGCGAACGGGAGCGCGCTCAGACGCGGCAGGAGGTTTCCGCAGGTGGAAGGCACGTGATGCCATGCACGATGCCTTCAGTCTCCGAGGCCCAGGGCCGCTGCGCGGTTGGCCATCGTGGCGGCTTGCTGGGCCAAGGCGGCATTGGTGAGACACGTGTCGCACCACGGGATCGCCTGCAAGATGCCGTGGCGGGAGGCGACGTACAGGGTGCTGTCGATCAGCAGCACGGAGCGCACGCCTCCTGCGATGTCCCAGACGGTCACGGTGGGTCCGAGGTTCTCGGTCGGCTGCATCACCAACGACCCATCGGCGTAGCCGATCGCGATGGCCTTGCCCGACGGGCTGAACGTGCCCGCCAAGGCGGCCAGGGACAGCGACGGGCGAGTGCCGTGACTGGGCGCGGCTCCCAGGTTGGTGTTCCACTGCCAATCCCCGTCGACGACCCGCGCGACGCGGGCGCAGCCGATCTGGGCGGCGCCGGTGCCGATCGGGACGATCTGGTCCTCGGCCGGCGGAACGAGCACTGCGGCGATGTCCACGCCACACAAATTCGTCATGAGGGTGCGCGTCCCGTCCGAGCCGCGATCGTTCCAGAACACCTCGCCGTCGATGCCGCCGATGACGACGTTGCCGCTCTTGGTGATCGTCGCCGCCCCCGGACCCTGTCCACCCACGCGCACAGTTCGCGTCACTTGGCCATTCGCCAAGGAGACGACCACGACCGAGTCGTCGCACGGCAGGACGGCCACCTCGGTGTCCAGGGTCAGGTTCCCCGCCCGCCGCGAGCAGGTCGACGGCAACTCGAAGCGCCGAGTGGCCCCATCGGCCAAGCGCACAAGCCAGTTGGCGGTCAACCCTCGGATGATCACCGTGGTGCCGTTGCCGCCTACCGCGATCACCGTGTCGTCCACGCGGATTTCGCGGGCGGTCTGCCCGTTCTGCAACGACACCAGTCGCAGGCTGCCCTGCCGTTCGACCAGCCACGCCTGATGTGCGGAGTCGGCCGGGAGGATGGCCTGGAACCACCGCGTCGGCTCGTTCACCAGCACTGTTCCCGTGGTCCAACGCCACGAGACGACCTTGGGGCCCGCCGTCGCCCAGATCCGGTTTCCGTCCGCTGACCACGCCAGGTCTCCGATCTCGGTCGGCGCGCCGATCATCTTCCGCCGCACGGCACCCGCCTCGACATCGACCACTGAAACCGCCGACCCCGAGCTGATGGCCAACCAGCGCGCATCCGGGGACACCGCGAAGACCGAGCGTGCGTCGGGCACGTGAACCTTGCGGTGGATTTGGCCTCGTGACCACACCGTCACCACATGACCGTCAAACGACGCGGTGTACGGCGATGGCGCACGACCGGTTCCCTCCGGACCCGGGTCGGCTGTCCGTTTCTCGCCTGCCGATGCGGCACGTGACCATGTGCGCTGATTGACGTCCTTCACCAGTACGTCGCTACCGATTGGAGTTGTTGCGAAACCCGTGGCGGCTGCGGGCACGTCGAACGCATCGTCGGGTACCGGGGTGCTCAGCACCCCCTGCAACAAGTCCGCTTGGATGCCAGACTCGTTGTCACCCAATCGACTGGCGGTGCGGAGCCCTCGGTACGGGTCGCGCGCGATCTCGACCTTGGCCTCCACTACCCGCCGATACACGCCAACCTGCTGCTCGTTGTTCCAGTCCAAAGCCGACCGCGCGGCCACCAACAACATGCCGAACAGCACGGCGACCACCGTGATCAGCACACCGGTGAACACGGCCGTCTTTCGGCGTGTGTGCCGCCGGGCACTCGCCGCGAGAAACGCGCGGCCAAGCGGACTGGCTGCGTCCGCGAAGCGCGCGCTGCGGACTTGTTGTTGCTTCGACGCGAGTAGGCGAGCGGGTCGTCCCGCGGCTTGCCAGCCGCGGGCCTGAGCGTCCAGTTCTCGTAGCGGGTACGACACCGGGGGCACCGTGCGCAGTGCGGTGATCACGTTGTCTGCTGCGTCACGGCGCCGGCCGCCCACAGCGACGACGACCTGCTGTATACCCACCTCGGAGGCAACTGCCGCCTCGGCAGCGCACGGTTGCGAAGCTGTCCAGTACGGCGAATGGCACACGAGGAACAACGCAGCGTCCTTGATCGCCTCGGTCACCTCGTCGAGCCACGGTGCGCTGACCGGGATGTCGCGTTTGTCCAGCCAGGTCCGCACTCCTCTTTCCACGAGCACTGCCCTCAGACCCAGCACCCAGTCTTCGTCACGACGGCTGTAGGAGATGAACACGTGGTGCACGGCTCACCTCCCACTCGCAGCGGGCAGTCGGCCACACAGGTGCACGCCCAGGTTCTCGCGGGTGTCCGTGTCGAGGTTCTCAACCTGCGACTCGTGCCAGCAGCCGTGCATCCGCTCCCTCAGCAGTGCGAGCAGGCGGCCGTCGTCGGCCATGTCGGGGACGACCGGGGCCGTGCCGGACGGCAGGGACCACAGGGAGTTTTGGCGTGGGCCGACGCAGGACACCGCCTTGCCGTCATGGGTCACCCGGAGGTCCCTCACGAGAGGTGTCTCCCGACAGACCACGCCCAACTCCGCACCGGAAGGAAGCTGCACGACCCTGGGCCGCTCGGACTCGCCACCCACGATGATCCGGCCCGCGTGGCCGCTGCGGATGAGCTCCGTGCGGTCGATCAACGCGACACCGGTCGGCGTCGCCGGCTCGTTCGGCGCGAGGCGCCACACCTGGTGGTCTCCACCGGCCACGAACGCCGCCACTTCGTCGACCGCCACCCCACCCGCGGACACCACGGGCTCGGGCACCGATCCGGACGCCAAGACCTCGCTCGAGGTCGCGTCGACCACCGCGTACTGCCCTGGCCGCTGACGGACGAGCGCTCTCACCCCGCCGTCCTCGGTGGCTTGGACGTCCAAGACCTGGTCGTCGTGGTGACCGGTGACCTGTGATCCGCCGCCGGGGTCGAGGTCGACGACATGCGTGCTGAACCCGCTGGTCACGACGACGGCGCGGTGGGCGTCGAGGAGCGCCACCCTCAGCGGTTCGAGGTTTGTGGTCACCTGCCGAAAGCCGTGGTCACGCAGGTCGAACACCCCGACGCCCGCCGGTCCACCCACCACGACGACGCTCTCGTCGGCAGGTAGGTCGAAGTCGAGGTACGTCCCGGGCAGTTGCACTCGCCACGTGAACTGCCCGGTCTTGACGTCCATGCCGACCAGGCTCGACTTGCCGTCCTGCGTGTCGTGGGACAAGGCGACAGCCGAACGGCGGTCGGCCACGGGTGCCGAGGCCGCCAGGGAGTGCCCGGCGCCGAGCGCGACATGACCCAGCGACCACTCGGCCGCCAAGCTGCGCCGCAGCGTCACCCTCGCCAGTTGCCGCTGCTCCTCGGTGCCGTTGAGAAGCTGGGAACCCGACAGGAGGGCAGACCACTCCGGGAACTCGCGGGCCAAGGTCGCCTCGCCGCTGGTCACGATCGCGTTCCGGTTGGTGCGGCTCGCATTCCGCACCACCGGGATGAGGACAGCGGCAACAACACCGATGATGACGAGGACGACGATTCCCGACAGCTGCCAACGCCGCCGTCTTCTCGCCTTGGCGGTCCCGGTGACGATCGACGCCGCCACGAACTGCTCCAACCGCTCGAACTCGTCGCCCCCTCCGACAGTGCGGCGCACGGTCTCCAACACGTCCCGGTACTCCTGGGCCTTCGGCAGCTCGGGTATGAGCAGGGCGGGATCGCGGTTGTGTTCGTGCCAAGCACGTGCTTCGAAGCGCAGCCCGCGCAGGGTTCGCCAGGTGCTTTGCCGGGCGTGGGCCGCGACGAGAAGTGCCGCGAGCGACCCGTTCGGATCTTCGGGCTTCCAGAACGTCCAGTTGATCGCCGCCACTTCCGGTGGTACCGGATGCCCGGCGAGATCCTCGATCACCACCGGGATGAGGCGCTTGGCACCCAGCCCGGGGTGGTGCGCCCACATCTCCGACAAACGTGGCGTCACCAGCACCACGCACGCCTCAGCCAGCGCCACCTCAGGACGGATTTCGACGCCGTGATCGGACAGGAACTCGGCGATCAGGCGCACGAGGTCGTCATGACCCGGTGGGGCGATGATCCCGGTTCCGGAGGACGCGGCCACGGTAGCCTCCCTCACCACGACGGGACGGTCCGTGCAGTGTTAATCGCATTCCACGTCGGGCCGTTAGCACAGCACTGTGCGGCTCGACCGCCTGGTGACCTGCGCTTCCGCGCTTCGCGCGAGCAGTCGCCTCGTGTTGCGTGGAGCGCGGTGCGCAGTCGGGTGGGGCTAACGTGCTTGGGGTGCGGGTGCTGATCACCGAGGACGACGACAACCTGCGGGTGGCGTTGGAAGGGGCGTTGCGGGGGGCTGGGTTTGCCGTGGATGCCGTTGCCGACTTGCCGTTCGCCGATGAGGCGTTGTTCGTCAACGCCTACGACTGCGTGGTGTTCGACCGGATGCTTCCTTCCGGCGACAGCTTGCGGTACGTGCAGGAGCGGCGGGCTCAGGGGTGGCCGGTGCCGGTGTTGTTCCTCACCGCTCGGGACACCGAGGCCGATCGGGTCGCCGGGTTGCGGGTCGGGGGTGGGGATTACCTGGTCAAGCCGTTCGCCGTGCCCGAGCTCGTGGCTCGGGTGCGGAACCTGTGCCGGCTCGGGTGGGTGGGGCCGCCGTCGGTGTTGCGGTGTGCGGATGTCGAGCTCGATCCCGGGCGGCACCGGGTCACGCGGGGTGGGGTGTTGCTGACCCTGGCGCGCAAGGAGTTCCTGGTGTTGGAGCGGTTGATGTCCACGCCGGGTGCGCCGGTGTCGAGGCAGGAGCTGTTGTCGCGGGGTTGGGACGTGATGGTCGACCCGAGGTCGAACGTGCTCGACGTCGTGATCGCCGCCCTGCGCCGCAAGCTGCACGAACCGCCGTTGATCCACACCGTGCGCGGGTTCGGGTACCTGATCAGCGGGTGACGCCCAGGGGCAGGGTCGCGGCGAGGCCTGCCCGGTGTCGGCCGTCCAGGCGTTCCAGCACGATGCCGCGTTCCCTGGCCAGGCGGGCGACCTGGTCGGCGGCGCTGTCCAACGCCCTCGGATCGGTGGCGGCGACCCGGGCGACGGCTTCGGTGCTCTGGCCGGTGCGAGCGGTCACGGAGACAGTCACGGCTGCTTGCGGCACGGCGGTCAGCAGCCAGCGCAGGAGTTGGGGTGAGACGGTCGGCGGGAGGCGGTCCCAGCCTTCGAGGCGGAACGAAGCTTGGGTGAACGGGCCGCTCCACCACGCCCGCCACTGCTCGCGGACCTGGGTCTGGCCGCCGGTGACGTGTGCCAGCGCGGACACCGTGGACAGGGCTTCGGACGTGGTCAGGGCGTGGGTGTCGACGCCGTCGCGGCGCAGTTTGCGGCGGACCCGGCGGACGGCGTTGCCCAAGGCGCGGCGGACGTCCTCTTCGCCGTGGGCCTCGACCGTGCGCAGGGCCTGCAACGCGATCCACACGCGGGGCGGCCCGGGGTGCGCGGGGCTCGCGTGGTGGACGAACCGGACGGCGAACTCCTCGCCGGTGTCCGGCAGCAGGGCTTCGGGACTCGGCACGGCCTTGGTCAGGTCGCGCTGCGCCGACGGTTGCAGCACGGCCGTGACCCCCGGCGTGGCGCTGACCAGGAACACCGGCTCGTCGTCCAGCCGGGTCTCCACGCCGGTCGCGGCGGGGGACAGCAGCGCCACCAGCGCCTGACCCGGGTCGTCGGGGAGGGGGTGCGGGGAGCGGTCGCGGCGCAGGAAGGCCAGGCCCACGGCTGCCCACTCCCACAGCCATCGGCCACGCCGCCGGACTGCGGTGAGGACCACGACCGCCAGTGCCACGATGACCACGGCGGTGAAGACGGGCCAGGGCTGCTCCAACGCGGCCACGACCGCGACCACGGCGAGTTGCCAGCAGAGGAGTTGGGGCAGGCGGAGGGGGCCGAGCGCGCGCCGGGACCGGGGTGTGGGCGCAACCGGATCGACCGGCGTGAGCGGTGGCGGGGCAGCGAGCGTGGGCCGACGGCTCGGTGGAGGCGGGGGTGCGGCGAGCGTGGGCTGGGGGCTTGGGGTAGGCGGGGGTGCGGATGGTGCCGAGAGGGGCACGGCCAGTTGGGCGCGGACGGCTGCCTGAGCCGCCGGGACCGCCTGTGTTGCCGGGATGGGCTGGGCCGGGATGGGCTGGGCCGCTGGGATCGCCTGTGTCGCCGGGCGCGGTTGCGCCGCCGGAACCGCCTGGGTGGGAGCGGCGGTGTGCGAGGGCGGTGCCCAGGCCTGCTGGGCGACCGGGGGCCAGGCGGCGGGTGCGGCTTGGAGGTGGGCTTGTGGGGACCAAGGGCTCGTCACGACCCCCGACTGTCCGCCCCGCCGCATGAGATTCCGATGACACACCAGCGAATCCGGGGCGAATCCGGCCGGAACCGGTCAACCGCCCCGCTCGGCGGCCTCCCCACTGCTACCGTCCCGGATTGTGACCCCCATCCGGATGACGGTCGTAATCTCAACCGTGCGGGGAGAGGTTCGGAGAGGCGCCGCGTGAGATGAAGACGACCAGCGTGACGCGTACGCGCGCGATGATCGCCGGGTTGGTGGCGGCCTGTGTCGGGATCGTCGGTGTCGCCGCCGCCGGGCAGGCCCCCGTCGCGCCCGGACTCCAGTTCTTCCAGGTCGGCCACTGGGTCTACAACGCCGCCTTCCAGACCGCCTTCCACGTCGACGGCTCCACCAACCAGGTCGACGCCCGGGTCGCCCTGCCGGGTGTCGAGCCGGGTGCGCAGGTGGCGCAGGGGGAACGCTCCGGGTACGTCGTCGAGCGGTCTCGGATCACCGTGTTCGACAAGTCCACGCTCAGTGTCGAGAACGCCCAGGAGCCGCCTGCCGCCGAGCAGCCCGTGGTGTTGGAGGTCGCTGGCGGTCCTTACCTGGTCTACCGCAACGCCGGTCAGGTCGTGCGGTTGGGTGACCCGGCCGCGACGGTGCCGGCGGGTGGTCCGCTGTCCGAGCCGGCGGTGACCGGTGACGGGAGTGTGTGGCTGCACCGCGTGGACTCCGGCGCGCTGTGCCAGCTGCCCCGTGACGCCAAGGTGCTGACCTGCCCCGCGCAGGTCGAGCCCGGCCACACCGGCGCGCTGACCGTGGTGGACGACCGGCCCGTGCTGGTCGACACCACCGCGGACGCGTTGCGCCCCTTCGACCAGGACGGGTTCGGCCCGTCCGTGCCGCTGGGCGTGGACCTCCCGTCCACCGCGCAGGTCGCGAGCACGACCGCGGGCGGACGGCTCGCCGTGATCGACCCCGACCGCGCCCGGATGCACCTGATCGACACCGCCGGCCTGGACAAGCGCCCGGTGGCCGACCCGGTCGAGGTGGCCCTGCCCGGCACCGGCCGCTACTCCGGCCCGGTCGCGACGGCCCGCGTGGTCACGCTGGTCGACCAGACCCGCAACGAAGTCCTCACCTACGACAGCAACGGCGCCCGCAGGAGCGTCACGAAGGTCCCGGGCAAGGCCGGCGCACCCCGGCTCGCACGCGGCGAGGACGACCGCGTCTACGTGGAGAACCAGGACGGCTCGCAGGTCCTCGTCGTGGACGGCGAGAAGGGCTCGGTCGTCACCGTGGACGTCGGCAAGGCCGCCGACGACCAGTCCGGCGAACGCCCCACCGGCTCGACGACGACCACCACCCCCGAGACGACAACCCCCACCACCACGACCCAGCCCACCGAGGACCGCAAGGTCACCACCCGCCCCACGCCCCCGGTCGCACGGGCCACCGCACCCGGCGCACCCGGTGACGTCGGCGCGGAAGCCGGGGACGCCGGTGCCACCGTCCGCTGGGACGCGGCCCCGCCCAACGGCGCGCCGATCACCGCGTACCACGTGTCCTGGGACGGCGGCTCGACGACGGTCGGCGGCGGCACCCACAGCGCCCGCCTCGAAGGCCTGGCCAACGGCGTGACGCACGTGTTCACCGTCGTCGCCGAGAACCAGGCCGGGCGCGGGCCGGGAGCCAGGTCCGCCGCCGTCGTGCCGCTGGGCGTGGCGACCGCGCCGGACGTCACCGCGACGACGTCCTTCGCCGGCACGACGGTCACGTGGACCCAGCCGGACCTGCGCGGCGGCACCCTCGTGCACTACCTGGTGCAGATGGTCGGCCACCCCGACCGCGAGGTCACCGGCACCAGCGTCGACTACAACCCCTACACCGGCGCGCTGGGCAGCCTGGTCACCGTCCGCGCGGTCACCCGCTACGGCCCGACCGGGTCGCCGACCAGCCTCGGCCGGCCCGGCACCGCCGTCGTCCCGACGCTGATGGGCCTGCCGGTGGTCAAGTTCCTCGGGGTGCGCGCGGCCGGCCCCGGCCGGGTCGTCGCGACCGTGGACGTCAACACCAGCGGCTCGCCCACGACGTGCGAGCTGAGCAGCTTCAACCTGGAGGGCCGTCCGCCGGTGAAGGTCGCGTGCGCCGGCGTGCAGGAGATCGGCATCGACGTGCCCGGCGCCGGCCCGGGGGTCACGGTGAGCCTGACCCTCAACGCGAGCAACGCCAACGGCAACGCGCAGCCCGCCACGTGGCAGAACCCGGTGGCGGCCGGCGGCGGGGGCGGTGCGGGTCGGCCCGCCACGTCCGGCGGCATGCAAACCCGGTGACCGAGGAAAGGCGAGGAATGACACCCACCCCAGGCACCGCGTACGACCTGATCGCGCGCAACGTGCAACTGGTCGTGCGCGGCAAGCCCGAGGTCGTGCGCCTGGCCGTGGCGGCGCTGTTCGCCGAGGGGCACCTGCTGCTGGAGGACGTGCCGGGCGTCGGCAAGACGACCCTCGCGCGGTGCCTCGCGGCCAGCGTCGGCGGCTCGTGGCAGCGCATCCAGTTCACCCCGGACCTGCTGCCCGGCGACATCACCGGCGTCATGGTCTACCACCAGGGCGAGGAGGGCTTCCGGTTCCACCCCGGCGGCATCTTCGCCAACGTGGTGCTGGCCGACGAGATCAACCGGGGCACGCCCAAGACGCAGGCGGCGCTGCTGGAGGTCATGGAGGAGCGCCGGGTCACCGTCGACTCGGTCCGCCACGACGTGCCGCGCCCGTTCCTGGTGGTGGCCACGCAGAACCCGGTCGAGATGGAGGGCACCTACCGGCTGCCCGAGGCCCAGCTGGACCGGTTCCTGATGCGGCTGTCCGTGGGCTACCCCGACCACGACGCCGAGGTGATGGTGGTGCTCGGCGACCGGGCCGGGGTGAGCCCCGACGACCTGCGGCCGGTGCTGGACCTCGCCGGGCTCCAGGAGGTGATCGCCGAGGTGCGGCGGTGCCGGGTGGCGCGGGAGATCGTGTCCTACGCGGTGCGCCTGGCGACGGCCAGCCGCCACCACCCGGCGGTCCGGTTCGGCGTCAGCCCGCGCGGCAGCGTCGCGCTGGTCCGGGCGGCGCAGGCGCTGGCCGCCACGCACGGCCGGGACTACGTGGTGCCCGACGACGTGAAGGACGTGGCGCACGCGGTGATGTGCCACCGGCTCGTGCTCACCCCGGACGCGGAGTTGAGCCGGCGGCTGCCCGAGCAGGTCGTGGCCGAGCTGCTCGCCGACACCGCCGCGCCCACGGCCGCGGTCGGGGGCTGAGGCCGTGCGGCTCACCCGCCGCGGCGTCGTCGTCCTGGTGGCGGCGGTCGGGTTCTTCCTCCTCGGCACCTTCGCCGGGCACACGTTCTTCCGGGCGCTCGCGGGGGTCGCGGTCGGCGGGCTGCTCGCCGCCATCGCCACGGCGATGGTGCGGCCGAAGGTCGAGGTGGCCCGGACCGTGCACCCGGAGCGGGTCGAGCGCGGCACGCCCGCGCTGGCCACGGTCGTCGTGCGCAACCCGACGCCGCGCCGGCAGGGCGGGTTCACCGGCGGCGACCGGGTGGGCCGGACGACCCACGACATCCGGGTCCGGCCGCTGGCGCCCGGCGCGGAGGCGACCTACCACTACGAGGTGCCGACGGCCGCGCGCGGGCTGCTGCGGGTGGGGCCGTTCCTGGTGCACCGGTTCGACCCGTTCGACCTGGTCCGCGGGCATCCCGCAGTGGGCGGGGCGACGGAGTTGTGGGTGCACCCGCGCGTCCATGCGGCCCGCCCGCCGCGCGTGGCGCACCCGCGGCACCACTACGACGGCCCGGTGGCCGATCCGCCGCTGCGCGGGTCGGCGGACCTGCGGCGCGTCCGCGAGTACGTGCCCGGCGACGAGGTGCGGCACCTGCACTGGAAGGCGTCGGCGCGGACCGGGCGGCTGATGGTGCGCGAGTACGTGGACCCGGCTCGCACGCGGTGCACGGTGGTGCTGGACACCCGGCCGTCGTCGATGCCCGCCGACGCCTTCGAGGAGGCCGTCGAGGTGGCCGCGTCGCTGGTGTCGGCGGCAGCGGCGGCGGGACAGCAGTGCGGGCTGGTGACGTGCGGGGCGGAGTGGTCGGTGGAGAGCGGGTTGCGGGCGGCGCGGGCGTTGCTGGACCGGTTGTGCGTGGTGGCGCAGGACGCGCCCGCCGACGCGCCGCTGGTGCGGGCGACGGCGGTGCGGCCCGGTGGCGCGGTGGTCGTGGTGACCGGGCCGGTCGCGGACCTTGGTCCGGTGGCGCGGTGGCGGCCCGACGCGGTGATCCGGCTGGGCGCGCCGCGGGGTGCGGCGGCCGGGGTGATCGCGGCGGGGACGGCGGTGGAGGCGGTGGCGTCGTGGAACGCCTTGGTGGGCCGGTGAACAGGGTCGCGGTCCTCGGGCTGCTGGGTGCCGCCGGGGTGGCGGGGTTGTTGTTCTCGCCCGTGTTCGGGCTGTTGTCCTTGCTGCTGCCCGTTCTGGTCGTGCTGGTAGCGGCGTACGTGGCGGTCGAGCTGTGCGCGCGGTGGCCATCGTTGGTTCCAGTGCGACCTCTTTTGGTGCTGTCGTTGGGTTTGCTGGGGCTGATCCCGTCGACCGGTGCAACGCCGGCCGTGTTGTGGCGTGGGGCGACCGAGGGCTGGTTGCTGACGCTGCAATCCACCTGGCCCGCGCGGCCGGAGCCGGAACTGCTGCTGTTCGTGCCGCTGGCGGTGCTGCTCGCGGTCGTGGTGGGGGCGGAAATCCTGCTGCGGTCACGGGTTCCGGGTGCGGCGCTGGTGCCGGTGCTCGTGGTGGCCGGGTTGTCGCAGCTGTACCGGCCGGTGAGCGGGCTCGCGGCGGTGGGTGCGGGGGTGGCGTTCGCGGTGCCCGCCGGTCTCGTGCTGGTCCGGCACACCGGTCGGGTCACGCTCTCGACCGGGCGGCGGGCGGCGGTGCTGCTGGTCGCGGTGGCCGTGGGCGCGGTGGCACTGGGCGGATTTCCCGTGGGGCGCGAACCCGTCCGGTTGCAGGGCGATTCGGTCGCCCTGCGGCAGAACCGGGTCGGCAACCCGCTCACCGAGGTCGCGCAGCGGCTGGCGGACGGCGACCGCGAGGTGTTCCGGTACCGCGCGGACGACCGGGTCGACCGGTGGAGCCTGGTCGTGCTGGACGGGTTCGACGGCGCGAACTGGACCGCCGACCCCGACCTGCGCCGCCTGGGCGCGCGCCGCGACGGCACCGGCACCCGCAGCGCCGAGGTGACCGTCCAGGGGCTCACCGGGCCGTGGCTGCCGTCCCAGAGCACCCCGCTGGTCGTGGACGGCCTGGCGCCGCTGGTGGACGAGTCCGCCGGCACGCTGCTGCTCGACCGGTCCACCACCGACCGCCGCTACACCCTGACCTGGTCCGACCCCGGCGTGGACGGCGAGGCGCTGGGCGCGGGCACCGTGGACCCCAGCGCGGACGGGGGTCTGGGCGGTGTGGGCGCGGTGCCGCCGGAGATCGGGCGGCTGGCGCAGGACTCCGTGCGCGGGCTGCGGCCGACGGTCCAGTCCGCGTTCCAGCTCGAACGGTTCCTCGCCACGAACTACCGGGTCGCGCGCGGCCGTGACCTGCCCACCGGGCACGGGTGGCCGCAGCTGCGCCGGTTCCTCACCGACACCAAGCGCGGCACCAGCGAGCAGTTCGCCGCCGCCTACGTGGTGCTGGCGCGGATGAACGGCATCCCGGCCCGGCTGGTCGTCGGGTACCGGGGCGGGGAACGCGCGTCCGACGGCTCGTACGTGGTGCGCAACAAGGACGTCCTGGCCTGGCCGGAGATCGCCGTGACCGGCGTCGGCTGGGTGCCGCTCGACCCGACCGAGTCCGCCGTGGCCGGTGCGGCGGCGGAACCCAGGGCGACCACCGGCCTGGCCAAGGCCGCCGAGCAGGCGCGCAAGCAGTTGCCGCCGGAAGACGAACTGCTCCCGCCGGAGCAGCCGCGCAAGCCCGCGGAGGTGCCCGCGACCGCGTTCGACGCCGGGTTCGCCGCGCTGGTGGTCGGGGCGGTGGTGCTCGGGTTGGGGCTGTGCTGGCTGGTGGGTGTGCCGCTGGCGAAGGCCGTGCGGGCGCTGCGGCGTCGGCGGCGGACCGGCGCGGACGGCGTGGTCGCGGCGTGGGCGGAGGTGTGCGACCGGTTGCGGGCGCACGGCGTGCCGTTTCGGATCGGCATGACCCCGCGCGACCTGGCGTCGGCGGCGGGCGAGGCGACGGCGGGACCGATCACGCGGCTGGGGCGCGTGCTGGACATGGTGCTGTGGTCGGGTGTCCCGGTCGGCGACGGGTCCGTGCGCAAGGCGTGGGAGGAGGAGCGGCTGGTGCGCGCGGTGCTGGCCGCCCGGCCGCGCGGGGAGCGGCTGCGGGCCGCACTGGACCCGCGCCCGCTGTTTCAGAGCGTGCAGCGCGCGCCGCGCACGGCGACCGGTTCGCTGGTGTAGACGGCACGGCTGTCGGTGCCGCGGACCTGGAAGCAGTACCGGCGGCCGGGGTCGACGGGGACGCGCAGGGTGTGCTGGCGGTGGGCGACCAGGGTCATCGTCTGGATGCCCTCGCCCGCGACGACGACGGCGAAATCCAGTTCCCCGTTGGCCTGCCAGGTCAGCTCGACGTGGTCGCCCTGGTCGGTGGGCGGGTCGAGGACGAGCGTGACCCGCGGCGGTTCGGTGCTGGACGCGGTCTTCGGGGTGGGCGGCGCGGCGACGGGGACCTTGGGTGGTTCGTCGTCCGGGAGCAGCAGGGGCACGGCGATCAGGGAGGCGACCACCAGGCCTACGCCGACCAGCGCGGGGGTGCGCCAGGCGCGGGCGGTGCGTTTGGGGGCCGCGGTGCCGTCGGTGGTGTGCACGAGGGTGCGGCCGGGGCGTGGGGGGTCCACAAAGGACGGTGCTTGGGCTGCGCCGGAGGACGAGGGTGGGGCGGCGAAGGTCGGGTGTGGCGGTGGGGCGAAGGGTGGCGGTGCGGCGAAGGGCGGTGGCGGGGCGGTGAAGGTCGGGTGGTGGGGTGTGGTCAGCAGGTCTTCGAAGAGACGTGCCAGCTCGCCGGCGTCGGCTGGTCGGGCGGCCGGGTCCTTGGCCAGCAGGCGGTTCACCGCGTCGGCCAGTTCGTGCGGCACCCCTTCGCCGCGCACGGGCGGCACCTGTTCGCGCAGCACGCGCAGGATGCGCTCGCTCGGCGGCTCGCCGGTCCGGCGCGGGAAGGGCGGTGCGCCGGTCAGCATCGTGTACAGGATCGCGCCCAGGCCGTAGAGGTCCGAGGCGGTGGTGCGGGTGTCGTCGCGCAGGGTCTCCGGGGCGGTGAATTCCAAGGCGTGCGTGGGATCACGCGGGAAGCGCTCGCGCAACGACAAACCGAAGTCCGACACCACGAACTCGCCGGAACCGTGCCACAGCACGTTGTCCGGGGTGACACCACCGTGCACGACCCCGACCGAATGCGCCGCCGCCAGCGCGCGGGCGACGGCCAACCCGACACCCAGAGCATCGCGCACACCGGGCGAACCGACACCGGAGGACAGCAGAGCCGCCAGGGACCCGTGGCACAGTTGCATCCGCACGCCCGACCGACCGTCCGGCAGCTCCACCACCCCGTCCACCGGCAGCACCTGCGGGACGGCCGCCGACGCCAGCGCCCGCCGTTCGCGGTCGAGCCACTCGGTGGTGTCGCGGTCGAAGCGCTCGGCGTACACCTTCACCGCGACCTCGGCCCCGGTGTCGGCGAGCGTGGCCGCGTAGACGGTCGCCACCGGACCGGACGCGAGCAGCCTCGGCGCGATCACCGTCTCCACGAGCCCACACCCCTCGTCCACGACACGCGCCGAGCGTAGGAACCCACCCGCGCGGCCGACGCGCCGTGGCCGCTTCATGCCTCGCCCACGACGGCCTATGCGCGGTGGCCGCTTCATGCCTCGCCCACCCGCGCCACGCCCGGCGGCGGGAAGCTTCGACCCATGCAGACTACCGGCCTGGTCAGGATCACGGTCGCCGCTCCGCGCCGGCGCGTCGACCTGGCGCTGCCCGAACACGCGGCGGTCGCCGAGGTGCTGCCCGGACTGCTCGCGCGGGCGGGCGAGGGCCTCGCCGACGACGGCGTGGCGGACGGCGGCTGGGTGTTGCGCCGCGCCGACGGGACGGCGTTCGACCCGGACCGCACGCTCGCCGCGCACCGGGTCCGCGACGGCGAGGTCCTGCACCTCGCGCCGCGCCGCCTGGAGTGGCCCGAACTGGAGTACGACGACCTGGTCGACGCGATCGCCACCGGCTCGGGCCGGGACCGCGCCTGGGGTCCCCGGCACACCCGCCGGGCGGGCCTGGCGGTCGGTGCGGTCGCGTTGCTGCTCGTGCTGGTCCCGGTGCTGCGCGCCGGACCGCCGTGGACGACGCCCGCGCTGTGGTCGCTCGGCGCGGCCGTCCTGCTCGTGGTCGCCGGTGCCATGCTGGCCCGCGCGGTCGGTGACGCCGCTGCCGGTGCCGTGGTCGCCGCGGTCGCGCTGCCGTTCGCGTTCGCGGGCGGTGGTCTGCTGCTCGCGGGTGGTCGGCCGTTGACTGGTCTCGCCGCGGGGCACCTGCTGCTGGCGGGCGCCGCGCTGCTGGTGGTGGGCTTGGCCGCCCACCTGGGGGTGACGGCCGCGCCGGCGTTGTGGGCGGGTGCGGTCACGGTGGGCGCGCTGTGCGTGGTGGCGGGGTGGCTGGGCACCGGGGGATGGGCGCCGCACGAGTCGGCGGCGGTGGTCGCGGGCGGTGTGCTCGCGCTGTCCCCGGGTTTCGCGCCGCTTGCGTTGCGGCTGGGACGGGTGCCGATGCCCGTGCTGCCGCGCACGACGGCCGACCTGGTCCGCGACGATCCCCAGCCGCCGTTGCCCCTGGTGCACCTGGCGGTCGTGCGGGCGGACGCGCTGCTCACCGGGATGGTGGGCGGGTCGGCGCTGGTGGTCGCGGGGTGCGAGATCGTGTTGGTGCGCAGTGACAACACCTCCGCACTGGTGCTGTCGGGCGTGGTGGCGGCGGGACTCCTGCTGCGCGCCCGGCTGTACCCCGTGCCGCGGCACCGGGTTCCGCTGCTGGCCGCCGGGGTGGTCGGGGTGGGGTGCCTGACGGCCGGGCCGTTGTCCGGGGACGCGGCGCTTGCCGGCGCGGTGCTGATCCTCGTGGCGGCCGGGGTGGTCGCCGCCGGGATGGTGTTCAGCACGCGCGTGCCCAACCCGTACGTGGGGCGGTTCGCCGAGTACGCCGAGATCCTCGTGGTGGTGGCCGTGGTGCCGTTGGTGTGCTCGGTGCTGGGCCTGTTCGGGTACGTGCGCGGGCTGGGGGGCTGAGGGCGTGGCGTCCAAACGGGACCAGTTGCAGGCCTACCAGTTCCTGGTGCAGCGGGCGACCTCCGCGCTCGTCACCGGGGAGACCGACCCCGAGCAGCCGCCCTTCCGGCGTCCGGTCGGGGCGACCTTCGCGGGTATCGCGCTGGCGATCGTGGCGCTGGCGTGCGTCGGCGTCTACGGGATGATCGTGCCGGGCGGCAACAACGCGTGGCGCAAGGACGACGCGGTGATCGTGGAGAAGGAGACCGGCACCCGGTACGTCTACCTGGACGGCCGCCTGCACCCGGTCGCCAACTACGCCTCCGCGCTGCTGCTCGTCGGCAGCCACGGCACCACGGAACGGGTGTCGCGCGACTCGCTCGTCGGGGTCCCGCGCGGCCCCCGGCTCGGCATCGCCGACGCCCCCGACGCGCTGCCCGGCCCGGACCGCCTGCTGACCGGGTCGTGGTCGTTGTGCTCGGTGCCCGCGGGGGATGCCGCCGGGTCGCGGATCGAGGAGTCCGTGTTGCTGGTCGGGGCCGCGCCGGACGGCGGCGGTGATCCGGGGGATCGGGCATTGTTGGCCGAACTCGCGCCGACCGGTGAGCGTTTCCTGGTGTGGCGCGGGAAACGGCACCGCATCGACGACTACCCCGCCGTGGGCACCGGTTTGGCGTTGAGCGCGCAGCCGTGGGCGCGGGTGGGCCGGGCGTGGCTCGACGTGCTGCCCGAGGGCGCGGCCATCGGCCCTGTCGCCGTACCTGGCGCGGGCGAGCCGTCGACCGCCGTGCCCGGCCGGACGGACCTGCGGGTCGGCACGCTGCTGGTGGTCCGGACGTCCGGTGGCGGAACGCAGCACTACCTGGCCGGCCGCGACACGTTGCAGCCGATCACCGAGTTGCAGTACGACATCCAACGCGCCTACGCCCCCGTGCTGGCCGCTTACCCCGGCGCGGAACCCAAAGCCGTGCCGCTCGCCCCGGCCCTCGCGGCGTCGGCCCGCAAGCTGGAGCCCTCGACCGCCGACGCGCCGACCTCGCGGCCGGAGTTCATGCCGTTGCGCGATCGAGAGGCCACGGTGTGCGCGACCTTCGAACCCGACTCCTCGACGCCTCGGCTGCGCGTCGAACCCGTGCTGCCCCAAGCAGACCCGATGACCGCGACCTCGCGCCGCGACCCCGAGGGCACTCCGTTGGCGGACCGGGTGCACGTGCCTCCGGGCTGGGCTGCTGTGGTCGAGGCGATGCCCGCTCCGGGTGCTCCGGCGGGGACGTTGACCGTCGTGACCGACCTCGGCCGCCGCTACCCGTTGGCGACGCCGGACGTGCTGGGGGTGTTGGGCTACGCAGGAGCCAAGCCGGTCCGTTTGCCGGCGACCGTGGTCGCCCGACTACCAGAGGGACCAGGCCTGGACCCGGTGGCAGCAGCCCGTCAGCCCTGATCTTCCATCAGCTCTGCTCTTCCGGGGACATCGCGTCCATGATCAGCCGCACGACGTCCCCGTACAGCCCTACCCGGACCACGCCCGGTTCGATCACTTCCTGGAGCGCCAGGCCGAGGAACAGACCGTTCATGCCCATTGCCATGTCGGTCGCCGTCATGTCGGACTTGAGCGCGCCCGTGTCCACCTCGTGCTGGATCAACGCGCCCATCATGTTCCGGATCGTCCGCCCGCCCTCGGAGAACCGAGCCCGCACCTCCGGGTCGCGCGCGGCGGCGAAGAGGAACTCCATGTGCAGCAGGAACCAGTCCGGGTTCTCCTTGAGGTCGACCATCGACCAGTCCGTGACGGCCTTCATCCGTTCGCGCAGGGTGCCCTCGGCGGCCAGGAAGACCTGGGCCAGGGCTTCGGCGCGGCGGGTCGTGGTCTGCTCGTAGAGGGCGAAGAAGAGGTCCTGCTTGTTGCGGAACTGGGAGTAGACCGCTCCGTGCGTGTACCCGGCCTCCTCGGCGATGTCGCCCACCGACGCGCCGGAGTACCCCTTGCGCGCGAACACCCGGGCCGCCGCGTCCAGCAGGTCGACGCGGGTCCGGGCGGCCTTCTCGGCACGGGACTGGCGGTGCTGGGTCACTGCATCGCGTTCCTGATCCGAGATTGCGCCGACAATGTGAACGCGACCACGATAGCCCACCTCCGGGAACGCGCCCGGACGGCGTGCCCGACCGTCCACATCGGACGCGGTCGGGTTTTCCTATTACCGCGAGTTACAGGATCGGATCGGTCCAGAGGGGCAGGTCACGCCGTATCCGTGAAACTTCAAGGGTCTGCGGCGGGCGTGCGCGGCGTTATGGTGTCTGGATGGTCGCCACGACGTCCACGATGTCGCCGCTGCCACCCGAGCTGAACGAGATCGTGCGCGGTCAGCTTGGCCGGCTGCCCCAGCTCGCGGACGAGCTGGCCCGCCTGCTGAGCGAGAAGGAGGAGTTCTACCGGAGGCTGGAGCACAGCTCACCGCAGGAGCTGCGCAAGGTCTGCGAGGTGAACCTGGGGCGAGCCTTCCGCGCCTTCCTGGAGGCCCGCGAGGTCGACGTGGAAACCGCCCGCAAGACCGGCCGCGCCCAGGCCCGCCTGGGCATCCCCATCTCGGCGGCCCTGAGGGCGTTCCGCATAGCGGGCACGTTCGCCTACGAGGGCATGATCGAACAGGCCGTCGGACCTCGCCAGCTGACCCCGGAACAACTCCTGTCAGCCAGCGCGACCGTGTGGCACATCATCGACTCGTTCTCCGACGTCATCGCCGAGGCGTACACGGAGGTGGCGACCGATTCGGCCCGCTACGACAGCAAGGCCCGCCTAGCCCTGATAGACGGCCTGCTGGACGGCCGCTTCACCCGCCCCGAGGAGTTCGAGGACGCCGCCCGGGTGCTCCGCCTGCCACCAGCTGGGCCGTTTGTAGTCGTGTACGCCGAGCCTCGTGCTGAGGACGACCGGGGGTTGTCCGGACTGGTGGACCCACGGTCGCGGGCGGTGTGGCGGCGCACGGCGGAGGGCGAGGTCGGGGTGGTGCCGGTGGAGCGGTCGGCCGACTTGCGGGCTCTGCGTCAGGCGCTGGATGCCGCTGGTTTTCCGGTGGGGGTGAGTCCGGCGGTGGTCGGGTTGCGGCTGCTGCCGGCGGCGTTGCGGCGGGCTCGGATCGCGCGGGCTTGCTTGGCGCCGGGGGAGACCGGGGCGGTGGGGTTCGGCGATAGACCTGTGACGACGATGGTGGCGGGTGCGCCGAAGTTGGCACGGGAGTTGGCCAAGGAAGTGCTCAAGGATTTGTTGGGGTTGCCGGAGGCTGAGCGGGAGCCGTTGTTGCGGACCATGCAGGTGTGGTTCGCGGAGCACGGGTCGGCTCGGGATGCGGCTGAGCGGTTGTTCGTGCATCCCAATACTGTGCGGTATCGCATTCGGCGGGTGCAGGAGTTGACCGGGCGGGACTTGACGGATCCGCGTGGGATTTCGGAGTTGTACTTGGCCGTGGAAAGCGTCCGCCTGGAGCCCTGAGCTTCCCAGCTCTTCGCGCGCGCAGCGCGGTCTTCGCGCGCGGAGCGCGCGGTAGGTGTTACCTACAAGTGGAGGGCCTCGGTTCCC
>NZ_JBBEGC010000112.1:0-23711 GCF_037401995.1 Saccharothrix sp. CCNWYY140 | reverse complement strand
TACGGGGATGACACAAGCAAGAAGCCCAAGTTGAGTTGTGTCCCCCTCGGCGGACTGCCACGCCGCGCTTCGCGCGAAGGGATGGCGCGCTGTGCGCGCGGCGTGGCAGTGGTGGGGGTGAGTGGGGTTGGCGGGTTGCGGGTTGTGGTTGGTCAGATGGCGGTGGCTCGGAGGAGGACTAGGCGTTCTGGGTATAGGACTGGGGATTGGATGCCGGTTGACGTCAGGGCTCGGCCGGTGAGTTGTACACCGTTCTCCCACCACGGCAGGGCAACGCCCCAGTGGTGGGGGTTGCCGTCCGGCACGTTGCCGGGGGGCAAGGGGCGGACTTGGTACGAGCGGTCTGGGTCGAGGCCGGGCAGCCGTACGGCGCCTGTTGGGTATACGTCCGACGTCGCCGTCGAAACGATCGCGAAGACTGCGTCCGTCCCATCTGCGGCGACCACCCCGTGCACGGCTACGGCTGGGTCGGGGTGGTCGCCGTGGACCGATGTGCCGGTGTGCAGGAGGCCTCGTAGTTCCTTGTAGAGGGCTACCCAGGCCGTGAGGCGGTCCAGTTCCTCCGGGGTCGCTGCCATGAGGTCCCACTCGATGCCGAAATGGCCGAACAGTGCGGTGCCCGCTCGGAAGTCGACCGGGTGTCGGCGGTGGGTGGTGTGGGAGGTGTCGGCGCCGATGTGGGAGCCGATCAGTTCCAAGGGGACCAGGACGTTGGTCCAGCGTTGGATGGACTGTCGTTCCAGTGCGTCGATGCAGTCCGACGCCCACACGCGGTCGGTGCGCTGCAAGACCTCCAGGTCTACGCGTCCGCCGCCGGACGAGCAGGACTCGATCTCGACCCTGGGGTGTCGTGCCCGCAGCTCGTCCAGCAAGCGGTACAGGGCGACGGTCTGGCCGTGCACGCCCGGCCGTCCCTGGTGGCCGGCCTCCACGAGGTCGCGGTTGTGGTCCCACTTCAGGTACGAGATGTCGTAGGTGGTCAGGAGGTCGTCCAAGCGTTCCAGCACGTACGCGAACGCCTCGGGCGTTGCCAGATCCAGGACCTGCTGGTGTCGTGCCGGGCGGGGCATCCTGCCGCCGGGGGACATGATCCAGTCGGGATGGGCGCGGGCCAGGTCGGAGTTCTCGTTGACCATCTCCGGTTCGACCCACAGGCCGAACTGCATCCCGAGACCGGTGACGTGGTCGATCAGCGGACCCAGGCCGTCCGGCCACACCTCGTCGGACACGTACCAGTCGCCCAGGCCGCTGGTGTCGTCCCGGCGCGAGCCGAACCAACCGTCGTCCAGCACGAACCGCTCCGCGCCGACCTCGGCGGCCTTGTCCGCCAACGCCTTCAGCCTGGTCAGGCCGTGGTCGAAGTAGACCGCCTCCCACGTGTTCACCACGACCGGCCGGGGGGAGCGCGGGTGCGTCGGACGGGCCCGCATCCACTCGTGGAACCGGGCGGACACCGCGTCCAGGCCCACGCCGTACGAGCCGAACTGCCACGGGGAACGGTAGGTCTCGCCGGGGGCCAGGACGACCTCGCCGGACAGCAGCAGCTCGCCGGACCCGAGCAGGGACACGGCGTGACGGGTGCGTTCGGCGAACGTCCGGTGGTTGCCCGACCAGGCGGTGTGCACGGCCCAGATCTCGCCGGAGCGGTTGCCGAAACCCTCGGTGCCGGCCGCCATGAGGTACGCCGAGTCGAACCCGGTGCGGCCGGTCCGGTTCTCGCGCACGCGCAGGCCGTGGGTGAACCGGGTGCGCTGCGGGCTGCGCTCGCGGGTCCACCGGCCGGTGAAGTCGAGGATCTCCACGGCCTCGGCGGGCACCGGCAGGGTGACCGACAACCCGTCCACGGCGAAGTCGGAGTCCGCGGTGTTGGTGACCGACGCCCGCTGCCGGACCAAGCCGGACTCGGTCAGCTCGATCTCCAGGACCAGCTCCAGCCCGGCCTCGGCGTCCACGGCCCGGAAGGTGGTGCCGTCGACCTCGACGACCCGGAACGCGGTGGAGAAGGCCCGTCCGCCCCGGTTGCCGACCAGGCCGGGTGTGCCGAGCCAGCCGGCGGACTGCTCGGGCACGACGGCGACCTCGACCGGTCCGTCCGCGGAGTAGCCCACCGGCTGCGGCGCGGTGGCGAGGGCGAGGCTGTCGAGGTCGACCGGTCCCAGGTCGGCGCCCCAGTGCAGGACGCGGGGGAGCGTGCCCCCGCGGTGGTCGAGGACCAGGCTGACCCCTGCGGCACGCAGGTGCGTCACGTCGGCCACGTCGGTTCCCTTCGGTGGAGGTGATACCCGCAGAACTCAACACCACAGAACAACGGCGAACAAGAACATACTTCGTTGACTTACTTTAGTTGCTGGCGTAAGAATCCACCTATGATCCGGAGGACCTTCTTGCACGACGGCTGGCGGCTCCGCGCGGTGGGCGGCCCGATCCCGGCGCACATCGCGGACGTCGAGGTCCCCGCCCGGGTGCCCGGCGGTGCGCACCTCGACCTCCTCGCCGCCGGGCTCATCCCCGACCCCTACCTCGACCGCACGGAGGCCGAGCTGGCCTGGGCGCACCGCGCGGACTGGCGGTTCGCCCTCGACTTCACCGCCGAGGCGGCGCGGCCGGGTGAGCGCGTGGACCTGGCGTTCGACGGCCTGGACACCGTGGCCACCGTGGAGCTGAACGGCGTGGTCCTGGGCAGCACCGCCAACATGCACCGCTCGTACCGGTTCGACGTGCGCGACCACCTCCGCGACGGCGTCAACGAGCTGGCCGTGACCTTCCGGTCGGCGCTGACCTTCGCCGAGGAGCAGGAGGAGCGGCTGGGCTGGCGCGACCGCGCCTACGGCCACCCGTTCAACGCGATCCGCAAGATGGCCTGCTCGTTCGGCTGGGACTGGGGCCCCGACCTCCAGACCGCCGGCATCTGGCAGCCGGTCCGCCTGGAGCGCTGGGGCACCGCCCGCCTGGCCGAGGTCCGCCCCCTGGTGACCGTGGACGACGACGGCACGGGCCGGGTCGAGGTGCACGTGACCGTCGACCGCGCCTCCGAAGGCCCGCTCACCGTCGAGGCCACAGTGGACGGTCACACCGCGACCGCCGACGTGGACGGCGATCGGGCCGTCCTCACCGTCCTGGTGCCCGAGGCTGACCTCTGGTGGCCGGTCGGCTACGGCGACCACCCGCTCTACGACGTCGACATCACCCTCCGGGCCGACGAGCCCGTCGACGAGCAGCACCGCCGCATCGGGTTCCGCACGATCACCGTCGACACGACCCCCGACGACATCGGCACCCCGTTCACCTTCGTGGTCAACGGCAAGCCGGTCTTCGCCAAGGGCGCCAACTGGATCCCGGACGACCACTTCGTCACCCGGATCACCCGCGACCGCGTGGCCCGCCGCGTGGACCAGGCCGTGGCCGCGAACATGAACCTGCTGCGGATCTGGGGCGGCGGCCTGTACGAGTCCGAGGACTTCTACGACGTGTGCGACGAGCGCGGTGTCCTGGTGTGGCAGGACTTCCCGTTCGCCTGCGCGGCCTACGCCGAGGAGTCCCCGCTGTGGGAGGAGGTCGAGGCCGAGGCCCGCGAGCACGTCGCCCGCCTCACCTCGCACGCGTCCCTGGCGCTGTGGAACGGCAACAACGAGAACCTGTGGGGCTTCGCCGACTGGGGCTGGCCCGAGCAGCTCCAGGGCCGCACGTGGGGCCTGAAGTACTACCAGGAGCTGCTCCCGGCGATCGTCGCCGAGCTCGACCCGACCCGGCCGTACGCGCCCGGCAGCCCGTACAGCCCCGGCGACCTGCACCCCAACCTCGACACCCACGGCACGCGCCACGAGTGGGAGGTCTGGAACCGGATCGACTACACCCACTACCGGGACTTCGTGCCCCGGTTCTGCTCCGAGTTCGGCTTCCAGGGACCGCCGACGTGGGCGACCTTGACGCGGTGGATCCACGACGAGCCGCTCTCCTCCACCGGCCCGGCGTTCCTGCTGCACCAGAAGGCCGAGGACGGCAACGGCAAGCTGGAACGTGGACTCGCGCCGCACCTGCCGGTGCCCGAGGCGTTCGAGGACTGGCACTGGGCGACCCAGCTCAACCAGGCCCGCGCGGTGGCGTTCGGCATCGAGCACTTCCGGTCGCACTGGCCGCGCACGGCGGGCGCGGTGGTGTGGCAGCTCAACGACTGCTGGCCGGTCACGTCCTGGGCGGCGATCGACAGCGAGGAACGGCCCAAGCCGCTCTACTACGCCCTCCGGCACGCCTTCGCGCCGCGCCTGCTGACCGTGCAGCCGCGCGACGGGCGGGACGTCCTGGTGGCCGTCAACGACACCGACGAGGCCTGGACCGGCGAGGTCACCGCCACGCGGCGGACGTTCGCGGGGCACGAGCAGGCGGCGGCTAAGCTCGCCCTGGACGTGCCGGCCCGGTCGGTGGCCGTCCTGGACCTGGCGCCGGAGCTGCTGACCCCGGCCGACGCGGAGCGGGAGGTGCTGGTGGCGACCACGGCGGACGCGCGTGCCGTGCACCTGTTCCGCGAGGACGTGGACCTCGCCCTCGACCCGTCGCCGCTGACCGCGACCGCCGTCGCCGTGCCGGAGGGGTACCGGGTGGACGTGCGGGCCACGTCGTTCGCCCGGGACGTCGCCGTGCTGGCCGACCGGGTCGCCCCGGACGCCGAGGTGGACGACGCCCTGGTCACGCTCGCCGCGGGCGAGTCCCACTCGTTCCTGGTCCGCACGGCCGAGCGCCTCGACCCGGCCGCCCTGACCGGCCCGCTGGTGCTGAGGTCGGCGAACGGCCTGTGCGCGGTGCGGGCATGAGCACCGGTTGCATCGGCCTGGTCCTGGCCCGCCCCGCGCGGCTGCTGGGCGCCGAGCCGTTCTTCATGGAGTTCATCGCGGGCATCGAGGAGCGGCTGGCCGAGCGGGACCTGTCCGTGCTGCTGCACATCGTGGGCGCGGAGGACGCGGAGATCGCGGCCTACCGGCGCTGGGCCGCCGCCGGCGTGGTGGACGCGGTGGTCGTGGTCAACCGGACCGCGGACGACCACCGCCCGGACGTGCTGCGCGAGCTGGGCCTGCCCGCCGTCTACGTGGGGGAGCCGGACGAGCGCGCGGTGCCGGCCGTGCGCACCGACGACGCCGGTCCGGTGCGCGAGGTCCTGTCCCACCTGCTCGACCTGGGCCACCGCCGGATCGCCCGGGTCAGCGGCCCGGAGGAGCTCCTGCACACCCGCGCCCGCACGGCCGCGCTGCTGGCCGGCTGCGCGGAGGCGGGCGTCGAGCCGGTGATCGTGGCGGGCGACTACTCCGAGGAGTCCGGCGCGAAGCTCACCGCCGCGCTGCTGGACGCCGCCGAGCCGCCGACCGCGATCCTGTACGACAACGACGTCATGGCGGTCGCGGGTCTGGGCGCCGCCAAGGCGCGCGGGGTCGCCGTGCCCGAGCGGCTGAGCCTGGTCGCCTGGGACGACTCCACGCTGTGCCGGCTGGCCTCGCCCGCGCTCACCACCATGAGCGTGGACGTGCACCAGTTCGGCGTCTCCGTCGCCGAGTCCGTGCTGGAACTCGTCGACGGCGTGCCGGTCACCGAGCGCTGGTCGCCGACCGCGACCCTGGTGCCGCGCGAGAGCACCGCCGCACCTCCCGCCTGAGGAGAACCATGAGCCACACCGCCGCGCCGACGCGGTACGACGCCATGCCCTACCGCCGGTCCGGCCGCAGCGGGCTCAAGCTGCCCGCCGTGTCCCTGGGGCTGTGGCACAACTTCGGCCACGACAAGGCGCTGGACGACCAGCGCGCGATCGTGCGCCGGGCGTTCGACCTCGGGGTGACCCACTTCGACCTGGCCAACAACTACGGCCCGCCGCCGGGGTCGGCCGAGGAGAACTTCGGCCGGCTCTTCGCCGACGACCTCCGGCCGTACCGCGACGAGATCGTCCTCTCCACCAAGGCCGGCTACCACATGTGGGAAGGCCCTTACGGCGAGTGGGGTTCCCGCAAGTACCTGGTGTCCTCTTTGGACCAATCGCTGCGGCGCATGGGCGTGGACTACGTCGACATCTTCTACCACCACCGCCCGGACCCCGAGACGCCGCTGGAAGAGACGATGGCGGCGCTGGACCACGTGGTCCGCCAGGGCAAAGCGCTCTACGTCGGCATCTCCAACTACTCGGCCGAGCAGACCCGGGCCGCCGCCGCGATCCTGGCGGACCTGGGCACGCCCCTGCTGATCCACCAGCCGTCGTACTCGATGGTCAACCGCTGGATCGAGGACGACCTCCTGTCGACGCTGGAGGAGGTCGGCGCGGGCAGCATCGCGTTCTCCCCGCTGGCCCAAGGGGTTCTGACCGACCGCTACCTGGGCGGCATCCCGGAGGGCTCCCGCGCGGCAGGCCCGAGCCCGTTCCTGGGCACCGCGAACCTCGACGAGGCGACCCTGACCAAGGTCCGCGCCCTGAACGCCATCGCGGCCGACCGCGGCCAGTCGCTGGCGCAGATGGCCATCGCGTGGGTCCTGCGCAGCGTCACGTCCGCGCTGATCGGCGCGTCGAGCACGAAGCAGTTGGAGGACAACGTGGCCGCCACGGCGAACCTCGACTTCTCCGCCGCGGAACTGTCCGACATCGACCGCGTCCTGCGGGGCTGACATGCTTGCGCCGCACCGGTTCCTGTCCTGTTTGTCATCTTGCCCCGACCCTACTTAACCGGTTAACTCGAACCCATGTCACACGACCCGCTCGCGCTGGCCATCGACGTCGGCGGCACGAAACTGGCCGCCGCGCTGGTGGCCCCGAACGGCACGATCACCGCCCGCCGCACCACACCCACCCCCGCCGGCGACGGCGAGGCGGTGTGGCGCGCGCTGGCCGACATCGTCGGGGACCTCCTCGCGACCGACCCGCTCGTCCTGGGCGCCGGCATCGCGTCCGCCGCCCCGATGGACCTGCGCACGGGCACCGTCAGCCCGGTGAACATCCCCGGCTGGCGCGGTTTCCCGATCGTCGAGCGGGTGGGGGTGCTCGTGCCCGGCCTGCCGGTGCGCCTGGGCGGGGACGCGCAGTGCATGGCGCTGGCGGAGTACCACCACGGCACCGGCCGGGGCAGCCGGTGCCTGCTGGGCATGGTCGTGTCCACCGGCATCGGCGGCGGTTTCGTGTTCGACGGCCGGGCGCACTTCGGCGCGTCCGGCAACGCGGGCCACGTCGGCCACTTCGTCGTCGACCCGGCCGGCCCGGAATGCCGTTGCGGCGCAAGGGGTTGCGCGGAAGCGATCGCCAGCGGCCCGTCGATGGTCCGCTGGGCGCGCGAACAGGGCTGGCGGCCGGCCGGCGACAAGGCGGACGGCGTCGCGCTGGCGGCGGCGGCCCGCGCCGGCGACGAGGTGGCCCGCGCGGCGTTCGACCGCTCCGGCGCGGCCGTGGCGCACGTGATCACCGTGGCGTCCGCGTTGTGCGAGATCGACCGGGTGGTGATCGGCGGCGGCGTGGCCCAGGCCTGGGACCTGCTGGAACCGGCTGTCACCGGAGCTCTGGCGAGCTGGCCGGGCTTGGAGTTCATGCGAGCCGTGGAGGTGCGCCCGGCGACCCTCGGCGTGGACGCCGGCCTCATCGGGGCGGCGGCCCTGATCGCGGACCTGACCCCGGTGGTGCTGTAGCCGTGCACGTGCTGGACACCGTGATCCGCGACTACCACTGGGGTTCACGCACCGCCCTGGCCGCCTTGCGCGGCGAAGCGCCCACGCCCCACCCGGAAGCCGAGCTGTGGATCGGCGCGCACCCCGCGTCCCCGTCGACGCTCCGGGGTTCGACCACCCCGCTGCACCGCTACCTGGCCGCCAACCCGGCCGGACTCCTGGGCAGCTCGACCCTGGCTGCCTTCGGCCCCAGACTCCCTTTCCTGCTCAAGGTCCTGGCCGTCGAGCAACCGTTGTCGTTGCAGGTCCACCCCGACCGAGAGCGGGCGAGAACCGGTCACGCCCAAGGGTTCTTCGGCGACGACCGCCCCAAGCCGGAGATCCTGGTGGCGCTCACCGACTTCGAAACCCTCTCCGGCTTCCGGGAGCCCGCCGAAACCCTCGCCCTGCTGGACGACCCGGCCCTGGCTCCCCTGCGCGACCACGTGGCCGCCGGCAACCTCCACCAAGCCCTGCACTGGGCGCTGCACTCGAAGGTCGAACTCACCGCCCCACCACCACACCTGGCGTCCGCAGCGGCCATCTACCCCAACGACCCCGGCTTGGTGGCGGCTCTCCTGCTCAACCACGTCAAACTGCGCCCAGGCCAGGGGATCTACGTGGCAGCCGGTGTCCCGCACGCCCACCTGCACGGCACGGGCGTGGAACTGATGGCCGACTCCGACAACGTCGTCCGAGCAGGCCTCACGACCAAGCCGGTGGACGCCACGGCCGTCCTGGACCTGGTGGACGCCACCCCGGCCCCGCCGCACATCGTCGACGGCACCCCGGAAGGCCCCATCACCACCTACGCCACCCCGGAACCCGAGTTCCGCCTGCACTCCGTCACCCCGGGTGCGGTTCTGCACGGCGAGGGACCGCAACTCCTGTTGTGCACCAAGGGAACCCTCACGCTGACCCACACCGCCACCGTCACCCTGCACAGCGGCGAGGCCGCCTTCCTCCCGCACGGCCACAAGACCGACGTGTCCGGTGACGGCGAGGCGTTCTGGGCGACGACGGGTGCGGCGGCCTGAGTGGTCCGCCGCACCCGTCACCCGACATCACTGGAAGGTGACGTCACTGCACAGGTAGTAGGCCTGGTCCATGTGGCTGGCCTGCCAGATCGTGAACACCACGTGCCGGCCGGTCCGGGTGCCCGCGTTCACCTGGGCCTGGTACAGGCCGGTGGTGGGGTAGCGGCCGGTGGAGGCGACCAGTTCGAGGTTGCTCCAGCCCAGCGGCTGGGTGGCCGGGTCGAACCCCTGGCGCGTGATGTAGATGCGCAGGTAGTCCGCACCGTGCCGGGCCTGGTCGGTGATGGTCAGCGTGAACTGCCGCGGCTTGGTCGCGGTCTGCCACGGCCCGACCGCGTCGAGCGCCCGGTACCGGCCGCCCTCGGCGAGCCCGCCACTGCACAGCTGCCCGTTGGGCAACGCGCCCTGGTGGTTGCCGGCCACGCCGTTGCGGTAGAGGCCGTTCCAGTTCCACATGGCGTTGGGGTCGGCCTTCCAGGCCTGCGCGCACATCGGGTCGGTCTGCCCCATGTTGGGGTTGAGGTGGTCACTGCCCCAACGCTGCCAACAACCGTAGTTGCGCGACGGCGGATCGGTGACCGAACCGTGCGCACCGGCCACGCCGGGGGTGACGACGAGTGCGACGAGGCCGGCCGCCACCACCCCCAACACAGCCGTGAAGATGCCCACGAGCCGGGAACCGCGTCTGAAGGTCATGTGTCCTCCACGATGAGGATGGCCAATGACTGGGAGCGCTCCCAGTTCCTCAAGGTAGCGGACTAATCACCAACTGTGAACCCACGACCCCAGTCGAGACAGTCGAATCCGCCAACCAGCCCAAAACCCCTCGCAGCCACCGCCCTCAAGCCGGCCGGACGCATCCCCGCTCGACCACCAGGCCGCTGCACCACGACCGCCAACCGGCCGCACCGCCGACGCGCCGAAGGGGGCAGGGCGTCCCACGCCCCACCCCCGGCCTCGAAATCAGGGGTAGTAGCCCTCGACCGGAACCCTGGCCTCGTCGTACAGGAACGGCCCCACGGTCGGCACCGCCGGGAACCCGCCACCGGTCTTCAGCCCGTTCAACTGCTCGCCCGACAACGCGAACACCACCCGCCCGAGCCCCGACCGGGCCAACGCCCCCGCGCACATCCCGCAAGGCTCGCAACTGGTGTACATGGTGGTCCCGGCGGCGGTCTCCGCGTCCAACCCCCGCGCCGCCCACCGCGCCAGCTTCAACTCGGGGTGGGCCGTGATGTCGAAGTCGGTGATGCTGGAGTTGCGCTCCTCCACCAGCACCGCCCCGTCCGGCCCGACCAGCAGCGACCCGAACGGCGGGTTCCCGCCCTCCCGCGCCTCCGCGGCCAGCTCGATCGCCCGCCTCAAGTGCCCCTCGTCCACCGAACCGCTCACCGGAACTCCTTCCTCATCGCGGCCACCGCGGCCAGCGCCCGCCAGGCCACCTCGGGTCGCAGCGTCTCGTCCGGGTCACCCACGAACGGGTCCAACACGACAGCTTCCACACCGTCCGAGCGCAGTGTCCCCAGATCCGCGGCCACCTGCTCGACGGTCCCTTCGCCCAGTCGCCGGTCCGCACCGTCCACAGGCGACTCGGTCAGCCGCAACAGGATCCGCGGCGCCAACCCCGGCACGGCCCGTCCCTCGGCCTCGGCGACGGCCGTCAACCGCCCGACCCCCGCCCGCCACTCCGCCGGCGTCAACCGCAACGGGTGCCAGGCGTCCCCGAGCCGCACGACCCGCCGCAGCGCGCCGTCGCTCTGCCCGCCGATCCACACGGGAACGTCCACACCCCGCACCGCCGACACGACCTCGTCGGTCCGCCGCCCCCGCTCCGCGAACGGCACGCCGAGCGCCGCGAACTCCTGCCGAGCCCACCCGACGCCCACGCCGAGCACGAGCCGTCCGCCGCTCAAGGCGTTGAGGTTCGCGGCCATCCGCGCCACCAGCAACGGGTGCCGGTAGGGGGCGATGAGCACCGTGGTGCCCAGCGTGATCCGCTCGGTCACCCCGGCCAGCCACGACAACGTCGTGAACGGCTCGTAGAACGGCTCCGGGTACTGCTCCGCCACGTCCGGTGTGATCACCACGTGGTCGGACACCATGAGCAGGTCGAACCCCAGCCCCTCCACCGTCCGCGCCCAGTCGCGCAGCACCCCGGGGGTGGTCCCGGGCCCGAAGTTGGGCACGTTCACGCCGATTCGCACGTGATCAAGCGTAGGCGCGAGCCGCCGCGCCCCAAACCCGTACTCCACGGCAGAACGCGCCGATCACCGCAAGATCCACGGTAATCTGCCGCCATGCCCGAGACCCTCGACCCGACCGACTGGGCGATCCTCACCGAACTCCAGTCCGACGGGCGGATCGCGCTCACCGAGCTGGGCCGCCGGGTCAACCTCAGCGCCTCCGCCGTCACCGAGCGGGTGAAGCGGCTGGAGGCGGCCGGGGTCATCACCGGCTACCGGGCCACGGTGGACCTGGACCGGGTCGGGTACCCGGTGCTGGCCGTGGTGCGCCTGAAGTACCCCGGCAACCGGCACGAACCCCTGCACCGGCTGCTCGCCGAGCGCACCGAGGTCCTGGAGTGCCTGCGCACCACCGGGGAGGACTGCTACACGCTCAAGGTCGCCGCCACCTCCATGCCCCACCTGGAGCGCGTGGTGAACGAGCTGACCGCGTTCGGCAGCACCACGACCACCATCGTCTACCGCGAGACCCTGCCCTACCGCGGCGTGGCCCAGCCGTCCTGACTCACTTCCAGCGGACGGCCCTGTCGCAGGTGGTGGGGTCGGAGCTGTTCCACCCGCCGTCGACGATCCGCCCGTCCGGGTCCACGAAGCACTTCTTGCCCAGGTCCGTCGTGGAGCCGAGCAGGGCGCCCGCCTTGTCGTACGCCCGCACCTCGAAGCCCTCGGCCTCGGGGATCGACCAGTCGGTCGGGAAGATGTTGCGGGCGACGAACGTGCCGTTGGCGATGGTCGCGTCCACGGTCTGGCCGTCGTAGGTGAACGTGACCCGGGCGACCTGCGGCGTGACGCGGCCGGCGGCCGTGGCGCTGCCGTGCATGCCGCGGTAGATCTCCTTGTTGCCGAGGATGTCACCGCCGGCGCTGCCGCCGTTGGTGTCCACCCGGAACGGGCCGGACACCCACGTCAGGTCGGGAACGCTGCTGAAGCCCGCGTTGTAGGGCATCCCGGGACCGTCGATGGTGCACGACAGCGCCGCGCTCTCGGTGTAGACCAAGGCCCACTTGCCGGCTTCGTCCTCGCCGTACTGGTAGAGCGTGCCCTTGCCCGCGCCGGGGCCGATGCGGACGCAGCCCTCCTCGATCTCGGCGATCCGCTCGGGCGTCAACCCGGCGATGACCGGCTTGGTCGGAACGGGGCTGGAGGTCGTGGACACGACGACCGTGGTCTCCTGCTGCGCCGGCCCGACGGCCTCGGGGCGCTGCCAAGGCTGCGAGAAGGCCACGACCGCGACCACGGCGCCCACCGCCGTGACCGCCGTGACCAGGGGCGCGAAGCGGAAGGACGTGCGTGCCGACACCGCGCGTTCGACCTCGGCGCGGATCTCGGCCTGGCGGCCGGGGGGCAGGTCCCGGGTCGGGGGGAGCGTGCTGTTCATCGGTCCTCCACGGTGAGAGCGGCGAGCGGGACGACCTGGGGCTGCTCGGCGAACATCCGGCCGAGCCGGGCCTTGGCCTTGCTGACCCGAGCCCGGACGCTGACCTCGGCGATGCCCAGCACGGCGGCGGCGTCGGCGTAGGACACGCCGGACCACACGCACAGCGCCAGCGCCTCGCGCTCGTTGCGCGGCAACCGGTTCACGGCCGCCAGCAGCTCGCGCATCCGGCGCTGGTCGTCCACCCGCTCGGCGACCAGGTCGGCGTGGTCGGGCACCGGCTGCTCCACCGGGACGCGGTGGAACAGCCGGAGCCGGCGCGCGGCCGACCGGCGGTCGCCGCGGACCACGTTGGTCGCCACCGCCAGGAGCCAGGGCAGGGCCGAGTCGCGCTCCAGGCGCAGCCGGTCCCGCTTGCGCCAGGCCAGCAGGAACGTGGCCTGGAGGTGGTCCTCGGCGGCGGCCCAGGACGCGGAGAGCCGGAAGCAGTGGTTGTAGACCGCCTTGGCGTGCCGGTCGAACAGCACCCCGAAGGCGTGCCCACTGCCCGCCGCGGCCTGGGCCCACAGCGCGCGGTCGTCGGGGTCTTCGGTCGTCATGCCCCTTCGTGTCCGCCGGGAGGAGATGTGTTGCCTACATCTTTCACGAGTACGAGCAGGTGTCCCGGTACTCGGAGATCGCCGTGGCCCGCGGGGTCGGGCACAGGAACTGCTCGTAGCGGGTGTCGTTGTCGATGAACCGCTTGAGCCACGAGATGGAGAACTTGGCGATCGTGGTGTTCGAGCTGTTCGGGGCGTAGTGGCTCGCGCCGGCCAGCTCCAGGTAGGCCTTGTCCAGGGTGGACGGCAGGCTCTCGTAGAACGGCTCCGCGTGCCGGGTGACGGAGGCCACGGAGTCGTTCTGCGCGCCGATGACCAGCGTCGGGACCTGCACGGTCGACCACGTCTTGGTGGTGTGCCACGGCGTCAGCGGGATGGCGGCCTGCAACGACGGCCGCTCCCGGACCGCTTCCAGCGTGCCGCCGCCGCCCATCGAGTGGCCCATGACGCCCAGCCGGGTGGCGTCGATGCGGGACCGGGCCGAGCTGCTGGTGGTCAGGTAGTCCAGCGCGGCCAGCAGTTGGTCGCCGCGGGAGGCGGGCTGGTCGTAGCGGGACAGCGTGTCGATGGTGAACACGACGAAGCCCTGCGAGGCCAGGCGCGGGCCGAGCCAGGAGATGCTGGACTGGCTCGCCGTGTAGCCGGGCGCGATGGCGACCGCGCCGAAGGTGCCGTCCGCGGTGCTGGTGGGGTAGGTGATGGTGCCGCCGCCGAAGCCGCGCACGCTCGCCGCCGACACCGTGGTCTGGGCGACCGCGTACGGGCCGCGGACGGCTTCGATGCTCGCCGTGGTGGGCGCGGGGCCACGCTCGTAGGGGTTCTCGGCCGCCTGCGCGGTGACCGGGCTCGCGGAGACCAGGGCCAGCGCGGCGGCGGCGACCACCGCGCGTCGGGACAGGGTTCTGGACATGGACATGCGGAGGCTCTTTTCCTGTGACAGGGAAAGGACTTGGCGGAGAGAGTCCTCAGTGGACGCGGTGTCCGGACCGCAGTCTCACCCGTTACCTACTCGCGAGTCAAGTACGACACGAGCTCGCGTCTCGTTTGGGCGAGCCGGTGAACTTATTTGTCAACCGCCGTTCGGTAGAACTGCTCCGGAGTCCTCACCCTGACCTGCGAGGAAACGCTCCCACGAACCTCTTGACCGAGCCAGTTGGCGGCATGAGGATCGGGCGCGACAAAGCCGTCGAGGAACGGAACAACCGATGTCCCGCACACACCGCAGACACCTGGGCGCACTGCTCGCCGCGGTCCTCGCCACCGGAACGCTGGTGACCGGCAGCGCGACCGCCGCGCCGGCCCAGCCCGTGGTCGGGGAGCCCCGCACCGAGCACGGCTGCGCCCGCATCGAGAAGAGCCTGCCCACCCTGTCCGACTGGCCGAAGGTGGAGAGCCGCGTCAAGTCCTCGCCGGGGGACGAGCGGCGGATCAAGAAGATCCTCGACGGGATGACCCTGGCCGAGAAGGTCGGCCAGATGACCCAGCCGGAGATCGGCGCCATCACCCCGGACGAGGTCCGCGAGTACCACATCGGGTCCGTCCTCAACGGCGGCGGCTCGTGGCCCGGCCGCGACAAGCACGCCGCGCCGCAGGCCTGGCTGGCCCTCGCCGACGCGTACTGGACGGCGTCCAAGGCCACCCGCACCGGCATCCCGGTGATCTGGGGCATCGACGCCGTGCACGGCAACAACAACGTCTACGGCGCCACCCTCTTCCCGCACAACATCGGCCTGGGCGCGGCGCACGACCCGTGCCTGGTGCGCGACATCTCCAAGGCGACCGCCGAGCAGGTCCGCGCCACCGGCCAGGACTGGGCGTTCGCGCCGACGCTGGCCGTGGTCCGCGACGACCGCTGGGGCCGCACCTACGAGGGCTACTCCGAGGACCCGCGGATCACCCGCGCCTACGGCTACGAGGCCGTGAAGGGCCTCCAGGGCGGAAGCCACCGCCGGGTGGACGTGCTGGCCACGGCCAAGCACTTCATCGGCGACGGCGGCACGATCGGCGGCAAGGACCAGGGCGTGAACCCGTCCTCGGTCGCCGAGATGATCAACCTCCACGGCCAGGGCTACTACGGCGCGCTCGCCGCCGGCGCCCAGACCGTCATGGTGTCGTTCAACAGCTGGACCAACACCGACCTGGGCATCAACGAGGGCAAGCTGCACGGCTCCAAGCTGGCCGTCAACGACATCCTCAAGGGCAAGATCGGCTTCGACGGCCTCGTGGTGTCCGACTGGAACGGCCACGGCCAGGTCGCGGGCTGCACCAACGACAGCTGCCCGCAGGCGGTCAACGCGGGCATCGACGTGTTCATGGTGCCCAACGACTGGAAGGCGTTCATCGCCAACACCATCGCGCAGGTCGAGTCGGGCCAGATCCCGATGTCCCGCATCGACGACGCCGTCACCCGCATCCTGCGCGTCAAGCTGCGCAGCGGTGTGCTGGACGCGCCGAAGCCGTCGGAGCGCGAGCACGCCGGGTCGCAGGAGGCGCTGGAGGCCAAGCGGCTGGCCCGCGAGGCGGTCCGCAAGTCGCAGGTGCTGCTGAAGAACAACAACCGCGTGCTGCCGCTGTCCTCCCGCGCCAAGGTGCTTGTGGTCGGCAAGAGCGCCGACAGCATGGCCAACCAGAGCGGCGGCTGGACGCTGTCCTGGCAGGGCACCGGCAACACCAACGCCGACTTCCCCAACGGGACCACGGTCCTGGGCGGCCTGCGGGAGGCGCTGGGCGAGGCGAACGTGACCTTCTCCGAGAAGGGTGACGTCGACCCGGCGGGCTTCGACGCGGTGATCGCCGTGATCGGCGAGACCCCGTACGCCGAGGGCGTGGGCGACATCGGCAAGCGCACGCTGGAGGCGGCCAAGCTGTTCCCGCAGGACCTGGCCGTGCTGGACAAGGTCAGCGGCAAGGGAACGCCGGTGGTCACCGTGTACATCTCCGGCCGCCCGCTGCACGTGAACAAGGAGCTCAACCGCTCCGACGCGTTCGTGGCCGCGTGGCTGCCCGGCACCGAGGGCGGCGGCGTCGCCGACCTGCTGGTGCGCGGTCGGCACAGCTTCCCCGGCTACACCGGCACGCTGTCCTACTCCTGGCCGCGCAGCGCCTGCCAGACCCCGCTCAACCCGGGTGCCGAGGGCTACGACCCGCTGTTCAAGCACGGCTACGGCCTGCGCTCCTGGCAGACCGGCAACGTCGGCCCGCTGGACGAGACGTCCCCGCCGACCGGCTGCTCCGGCGACGGCGGTGGCGGCACGGCGACCGAGGACCTGGAGCTGTTCGTGCGCCAGGACATCGCGCCCTACAAGAGCTTCATCGGCTCGCCGGAGAACTGGGGCCTGGAGATCGGCCCCGACGGCGAGGCGGCGCAGGCCAACATCGGCACCCTGCCGACCGACGTCAACGTGCAGGGCGACGGCCTGAAGACGACGTGGACGGGCGCCGGTGCGGGCCAGGTCTACGTGCAGAACCCGCTCGCCGGTTCCGACTTGCGCGGGTACCTGAACGCCGATGGCGCCTTGGTGTTCGACGTGGTGGTGCACCAGGCCCCGGCGACCAGGACCGTGGTGAGCACGCACTGCGTGTACCCGTGCCTGGCGGAGCTCGACGCGACGAACATGTTCACCGGCCTGGCCGGGGCGGGGAAGACGACGGTCAAGATCCCGTTGTCGTGCTTCGCGGCGGGCGGGTTGGACCTGGAGAACGTCAACACGCCGTTCCTGGTCTACACGGAGGGCACGTTCCAGGCGTCGTTCGCCAATGTCCGGTGGGTGCCGAAGGCGGCCCTCGACCCGGACGCGCGACCCTGCGACCTGAGTTGACGCTCTGAGTTGACACCGAGCGGGGCGGTCGTTGGTGACCGCCCCGCTCGCTCAGTAGGCGACCGTGAAGCGCTCTCGCCGGTGTCGGGGCTCGGCGACCTCGTCCAGCAGTGCCACGGCGAAGTCCTCCATCGAGATGGCCGAAACGCCCTGGCCGTCCACGAGGAGGTCGTCCCGGCCCAGCCGGTAGGCCCCGGTCCGCTCGCCCGGCTCGATCAACGCCGGCGGGCTCGCGTACGTCCAGTCCACTTCGGACTCCTCCGCGAACACCGCGTGCTGCTCGGCGCACGCCAGGGCGATCGGCAGGATCTCCGCCGGGAAACCCGGCTCCTCGTGCACCAACACCCCGTTCGGCGTTCGCAGGGTGGCTGCCCCGCCGACGACGATCAGCCTGGTTCGGTCCTCCCGCAACCCTTCCAGCAACGCCTTGGCCGTGACGACCAGGTCCCGCTCGGCGCCCGCGACCGGCCGGGTCGCGCTGATCACGACGTCGGTGCTCCGAGCCAGCCGCGCCACCTGCGCGGGGTCGGTCGCGTCGGCCGCCACGAAGTCCGGCCGGGGCGAGCGCGTGACCCGCGTGACGTCATGCCCGCGCCGGAGCGCCTCGGTCACCACTCGGCTCCCGACGGCTCCCGCCGCCCCGAACACCGTGATCCGCATCGGTCTTCCCTCCCTGCTTCTGCACCACTGTCTTCTGGGCGACCACCAACGACCCGAGCACGACGACCGCGCCCAGCACCTGCCACACCGTGAGGTCCTGGCCCAGCGCCAGCCAGCCGACCAGCGTCGCCACGACCGGGCTGAGCAGGCCGAGGAACGTCACCTCGGTGGCCTTCAACAACGTGATGCCGCGGAACCACAGGCTGTACGCCAGGGCCGCCCCGATCAGGCCCAGGTAGCCGTACCCCAGCCAGTTGCGGGCGGTGAGCGCCGGCGGCAGGCCCTCGACCACCAGCGTCACCGGCACGAGCAGCAGCCCGCCCCAGACCAGTTGCCACCCCGTCGACGCCAGCAGCGGCGCGGGGGAGGGCCAGCGCTTGCTCAGCACCACGCCGAATGCCATGACCACCGCGCCGCCCAGTGCCGCCATGACGCCCAGCAGGTCCAGGGCCGCGTTGGCGCGCAGCACCAGCAAGCTCACGCCGAAGATGCCGGCGACCGCCGCCAGTGCGACCCGCAAGGTCATCCGCTGGCCCAGCAGCGCCGCCGACAGACCGGCGACGACCAGCGGCTGGATCGCGCCCACGGTGGCCGCCACCCCGCCCGGCAGCCGGTAGGCGGCGAGGAACAGCAGCGGCAGGAAGGCGCCGATGTTCAGCGCCCCGAGTATCAGCGACCGCCACCACCAGTCGCCCTTGGGCAACCGCCGGGTGATCAGGACCAGCAGCAGGCCCGCCGGCAGCGCGCGCAGGAGGCCGGCCAGCAGGGGCCGGTCGGGCGGGAGGTACTCGGTGGTGACGTAGTAGGTCGTGCCCCAGATGGCGGGGCCCAGCGCGGTGACGACTCGGTTGCTTAGCACTAAGCCAAACTAACTCACCGCTAAGCTACCTGGCGAGTGATTTGTCTCACCGCTAAGGTAGATATGTGGCAGACCACGTCGACCTCGTCCTGAGCCAGTGGCACGCGCGGCGGCCCGACCTGGACGTGTCCCCGATGGCGGTGCTCGGCCGCCTCAACCGCTTCGCCCGGGTGGTCGAGGCCGCCCAGCGCGAGACCTTCGCCCGCCACGGCCTCGACCGGGCGTCCTTCGACGTCCTGGCGACCCTGCGCCGCAGCGACCCGCCGCACTGCCTGACACCCACCGAGCTGATGCGCTCCTCGATGGTCACCTCCGGCGCGATCACCCAGCGCCTGGACCGCCTGGAGGCCCGCGGCCTGGTCACCCGCAAGCCGAGCGAGGTGGACGGCCGCGGTGTCGTCGTCTCGCTGACCGACGAGGGTCGCAGCCTGGTCGACGCGGCCCTGCCCGACCACATCGCCACCGGCAACCGCCTGCTCGCGGCCCTGGACACGGACGCCCGCGAGGCCCTCGCCGACACCCTCAGGACCCTGCTGGAGGCCGCGGAGTCCTAGCCCGCTGGCCCTACGCGGTCGTGACCGCCGTCCGGCGCAGCCACAGCAGCCCCAGCACGGGCAGCACCAGGGGGATGAAGAGGTAGCCGCTGCCGAAGTGCGACCACACCGTGGCCTGGGGGAACCACGACGGCGCCAGGAAGCTCACCACCCCGACCACGACCACACCCACCAACTCCACCGCGCACGACACCCAGGCGACCCGCCGTGACGTCCGGCTCCCCACGGCCAGCGTCACGGTGGCCACCAGGTACACGACCGCCGCGAACGCCGACAGCAGGTACGCCACGGGCGCTTCGGCGAACCGGGTCGCGATCTGCACGCCCGACCGCGCCGACGCCGCCACCGCGAACAGCCCGTACACGGCGATCAACAACCGCCCGGGTCCCGACCGCGTGTCAGGCATGGCCCGCCCAGATCTGCTGGAGCCGCAGGATCATCACCGGCACGCTCAAGCACCCCACCACGAGCACCGCCGCGCCCCACCGGGACCGTTCCGCGATGGCCCAGAACCCGGCCAGCGGCAGCACGACCACCGGCCCGACCAGGTAGCCGACGAACGTGGCCGAGGCGATGTCGCGGTCCAGCCCGATCAGCTGCACGACGCCGATCACGGCCTGCGCCAGCAGCCCCAACTCCAGCAGGACCACCGCGCCCGCGATGCCCAGCGTCAGCCCGGTCTCCAGGGTCAGCGGCTTGTTAAGCACCGCCAGCAGCAGCGCCCAGGCGGCGCAGACCAGGGCGAGCACGGTCAGCGCGAGGGGCAGGATGTCGATCATCGAAGCAGGTCCTCCACGGGGAGAACTCTAAGGGCACACCACGTAGGCGGCGGTCAGCGGCGGCACGTCGAACCGCGCGTCGACGCGCAGGCAGCGACCCTCGGGCGGCCGGGAGGCCACGTAGTCCGCCACCACGTCGGCGAACGTCGGGCAGCCCAGCTTCAGCCAGCCCGGTGCGACGCGCACGCACAGCGCGGTCAGCGCGGGCTTCCCGCCGGCCACCACCACGTCGTACACGCGCTGGGTCGTGGCTTGGTCGAACGTGTGCCCGAGGCGCTCCGAGGCGGGCGTCACCAGGGCCAGCACCAGCAGCAACACGCGCATGCGGGTCATGGTCCGCGCGGAGCGGCGCGCCACCATCCGGTCACGTCCCGGCCATCTCACCGTGAGTCGCTTATCACTCGATCGTGGCGTTTGCCGTGCGATGCTGCCTGGGTGATCACCGGCATCTGATCACGCGCAGTCAGTACCTCTGACGCGTGCTGTCACCCTGCGACGCCGCTATCGGGGAGAGGACACCCACCCGTGCGAAAGTTCCCCTGGCGACTGGCCGGCGCACTCACCGCCACCGCCACCGTCGTCACCACCCTGCTCGTCCCCGCCCTGCTCGTCCCCACCACTGCCGCGGGCGCCACGCCCATCACCGTCACCCAGGCGATCAGCCAGCAGAACGGGTCGACGGCGACCGTGCGCGGTTACGTCGTCGGCCAGCCGACCGCGACCACCACCGTCGTCCGGTCGAACTTCCCCAACGACTACGCCCTGGCCCTCGCCGACACCGCGAGCCAGACCAGCACCAGCCAGATGCTCTACGTGCAGATCCCGTCCGCGTTCCGGTCGGCGTGGGGCCTGCGCACCAACCCGAGCCTGCTGGGCAAGCGCATCGACGTCACCGGCACCCTGTCCGCGTACTTCGCCCACCCCGGCCTGACGTCGTCCACGGCCTTCGCCTTCGCGACCACGCCCACGACGACGAGCACCACCAGCCCGACCAGCACCACCAGCGCCCCGCCGACCGACGACTACTACCGCGACGCCGCCGGCAAGACCGGGTCCGCGCTGAAGACCGCGCTGAACCAGATCATCCGCACCAACACCAAGCTGTCCTACGACCAGGTGTGGGAGGCGCTGAAGGTCACCGACCAGGACCCGAACAACCCGGCCAACGTCATCCTGCTCTACAGCGGCCGGTCGCAGAGCAAGACGCTCAACGGCGGCGACCCCGACGACTGGAACCGCGAGCACGTCTGGGCCAAGTCCCACGGCGACTTCGGCACCGCCACCGGCCCCGGCACCGACCTGCACCACCTGCGGCCGGAGGACGTGACGGTCAACGCCGACCGCGGCAACAAGGACTTCGACAACGGCGGCACGGCGGCGGCCGAAGCCCCCGGCAACTACACCGACAGCGACTCGTGGGAGCCGCGCAACGCGGTCAAGGGCGACGTGGCGCGGATGCTGTTCTACATGGCCGTCCGCTACGAGGGCACCGACGGCTTCGTCAACCTGGAGTTGAACAACAACGTCAACAACGGCACCGCGCCCTACCACGGCCGGCTGTCGGTGCTGCTCCAGTGGCACCAGCAGGACCCGCCGGACACCTTCGAGAAGCGCCGCAACCAGGTCATCTACGCCACCTACCAGCACAACCGCAACCCGTTCATCGACCACCCGGAGTGGGTGGCCTCGATCTGGGGCTGATGCGCGCTTGGGCTGAGTCCGAGCGGTCGGCGGCGCGGGCCTTCCCGCGCCGCCGGCTGTCATCTGTTCCTCATGCACCCCTCGCCAAGCTCGGGACCGTCCCGACACGGATGAAGGGGAGCACTCGTGAAACGCCTGTCCTTGGTGGCGGCCACGACGGCCCGATGACGGCCGCGTGGCCGCGCCGGTGACCAACACGATCGTGTTCACCGAGCCGGCCACCACGCGCATCCAGGTCATCGACGCGGCCCTCTGCGCCTGACCCCGCGCGGGCGGAGCCGGGTTTCCCGTCACCCGGATGGGGCTACCCGCCGGTAGTAACGTAAGAAGCCCGGCTCCAGGGAGGTCCGTGATGACCGCAGTGGACCCCGACCGGCACGTGGACGAGCGCGTCGCGCGCAAGGTCGCCGAGCAGGCGCGCGAGACGCGGTGGAAGCACCCGAGCTTCGGCAAGGAGCTGTTCCTCGGGCACTTCCGCCTCGACCTGATCCACCCCCACCCCTCCGGCTCCGCCGACGACCGCGAACGCGGCGAGAAGTTCCTCGGCGAACTCCGCGAGTTCTGCGAGACCATCGACGGCGCGGCGATCGAACGCGACGCCCGCATCCCCGACGACGTCCTGGTCGGCCTCAAGCGGCTGGGCGCGTTCGGCATGAAGATCAAGCCCGAGTACGGCGGCCTGGGCCTGTCCCAGGTGTACTACAACCGGGCGTTGATGCTGGTCGGCTCGGCCAACCCGGCGCTGAGCGCGATGCTGTCCGCGCACCAGTCGATCGGCGTGCCGCAACCCTTGGCGCTGTTCGGCACCGACGAGCAGAAGCGCGAGTACCTGCCCCGGTGCGCGGCCGGGGAGATCAGCGCGTTCCTGCTGACCGAACCGGACGTGGGCAGCGACCCGGCCCGCCTGGGCACCACCGCCACCCCGGTGGACGGCGGGTACGTGCTCAACGGAGTGAAGCTGTGGACCACCAACGGTGTCGTCGCGGACCTGCTGGTCGTGATGGCACAGGTGCCGGGCAAGGGCATCACGGCGTTCGTCGTCGAGGGCGACTCACCGGGCATCACCGTGGAGAACCGCAACGAGTTCCTGGGTTTGCGCGGCTTGGAGAACGGCGTCACCCGGTTCCACGAGGTGCATGTGCCCGAGGCCAACCGGATCGGGCGTGAGGGAGCGGGGTTGAAGATCGCCCTGACGACCCTCAACACCGGGCGGCTGTCCTTGCCGGCGATGTGCGCGGGTGCCGCGAAGTGGTGCTTGAAGATCGCCCGCGAGTGGTCGTCGGAGCGGGTGCAGTGGGGTCTGCCGGTCGGAAAGCACGAGGCCATCGCGGGCAAGGTGGCGTTCATCGCGGCTACTGCGTACGCGTTGGAGGCGGTGCTCGACCTGGCCAGCGAGTTGGCCGACGCGGGCGGTCACGACATCCGGATCGAGGCCGCGCTGGCCAAGCTGTACGGGTCGGAGATGGCGTGGTTGGTGGCCGACGAGCTGGTGCAGCTGCGGGGTGGACGCGGGTACGAGACGGCGGAGTCGATGGCCCGGCGCGGGGAGCGCGGGGTGCCGGCCGAGCAGCTGCTGCGGGACCTGCGGATCAACCGGATCTTCGAGGGTTCCACGGAGATCATGCACCTGCTCATCGCGCGTGAGGCCGTGGACGCGCACCTGGCCGTGGCCGGGGACATCATCGATCCGGAAGCGGATGGCCGGGCGAAGGCGCGGGCAGTGGCTCGGGCCGGTGGGTTCTACGCAAAGTGGCTGCCGACGTTGGTGGTGGGGCGAGGACAGGTCCCCAAGGCTTACGGAGAGTTTGGTCCACTCGCGACGCACCTGCGGTTCGTGGAGCGGTCGAGCCGGAGGCTGGCGCGGCAGACGTTCTACGGGATGTCCCGGTGGCAGGGTCGGATGGAGCGCAAGCAGCGGTTCCTGGCGCGGGTGGTGGACATCGGGGCGGAGCTGTTCGCGATCAGTGCCGCGTGTGTGAAGGCGGCGGCGGATGGTGACCGTGCGGTGGAGTTGGCGGACGCCTTTGCGAAGCAGGCTCGCGTTCGGGTGGACGAGCTGTTCGAGCGCTTGTGGACGAACGCGGACGAGTCGGATGTGGTGTTGGCGGCGCATGTGATGGAGGGGCGGTTCACTTGGTTGGAGGAAGGGGTGTTGGACGCTTCCTTGCCGGGGCCTTGGATCGCGGACTCGAGTCACCGGGCTTCGACGGCGGAGAACGTCCACCGGCCTACTCCTCGCCCGTAGGCGGCCGGCCCGTAGGGCGGCTTGTCCGCGCCCGCGCGCCTAAGGCGACTCGCCCCGTCCACGCGCGTAAGGCGGCCCGTCCGCGCGCCCGTAGGGCGGGTTTTTCGCCGCGCTCCGCGCGGCGGTGGTGTTAACCACAAGGGAGGGGCCTCGTGTTCCCCACCGTATGGCCCGCCCGA